>NZ_JAJVKW010000017.1 GCF_024198255.1 Myxococcus guangdongensis | reverse complement strand
CACGGAAGTTAAGCCCTCCAGAGCCGATGGTACTCCGCGGGAAACCGCGTGGGAGAGTAGGTCGCTGCCGGATTCTTTTTGAGAAGCCCTCGTCGCCTCGTGCGACGGGGGCTTTTCTTTTTTCCGCACTCCGCACTGCCTCGCGGACTTCACCGCGAGCCGAGGACCTCCGCAAGGCGGTTGAAGTCCTCCTCGTGTGCTTTCGCCACGAACCCGCGGACCTTGGGCGAACCTCGCGTTGAGCGCCTCTTGCCGCAACTCCACCCGCGGCCTCTCGTTCCGCTGCTCCACCCAGTCGGAGACGGAGTCTCGGCGTGCACGAAGAGCTCGGCAGCGCCTGGCTCATGGGCCTGCGTGTCCTCGTGGTTCGGCTGGGGCCGTCCTTCGCGGGAAGCCTCCACGCCACTGCTTGTCCCTGACCGGTGCCCCAAGAGCATCGCTGGAGCCGTTCGTCGTGGACAGAGCCGGGCGGGGCGGCGCGTTCTGGCCACGAGTTCGCGCCTGGCGCTGGGTGGGATCCAAGGGGCCGATGTGGGGCGTCGGCCGGAGATCATCCAGGTCCTGTCCGACAGACGACGCCGCGCCCGGTCTCCATGCAGCCTCCGAGCGGCCTCTGAACCCCTCAACCTTCTGAATTCCTTCGGCTTTTGGGGCTGCCGAGGTGTTTGACTCGGTATCTGTGCAGAACTAGAGTCCACTCCTCCGCCCGGTCTGCGCTCCGCCTGCCGCGGTGCTCACTCCGGCCTCGGACCGCTCCACGAGATGAAGAAGCCGACCCTTTTTGGGAAGTACCTGCTCCTCGAGCGCATCAACGTCGGCGGTATGGCCGAGGTGTTCATCGCGAAGGCCTTCGGCGTCGAGGGCTTCGAGCGCATCCTCGCCATCAAGAAGATCCTCCCCACGATGGCGGAGGACGAAGAGTTCATCACGATGTTCATCGATGAGGCGCGGATCAGCGTTCAGCTGAACCACGCCAACATCGTGCACATCCACGAGCTCGGGAAGCACGACGACACCTACTTCATCGCCATGGAGTACGTGGCGGGTCGCGACGTGCGGACCATCCTGGAGCGGTATCGCCGGCGCAAGGAGATCATGCCCACCGCCCAGGCGGTGTTCGTCGCCTCCAAGCTGTGTGACGGCCTGGACTACGCCCACCGCAAGAAGGACGCGCGGGGCCAGGACCTCCACATCATCCACCGCGACGTGTCGCCGCAGAACGTCCTCATCTCGTACGAGGGCGAGGTCAAGGTCATCGACTTCGGCATCGCCAAGGCGGCGAACCGCTCGCAGAAGACGCAGGCCGGCATCCTCAAGGGCAAGTTCGGCTACATGAGCCCGGAGCAGGTCCGGGGCATGCCCATCGACCGGCGCAGCGACATCTTCGCCGTCGGCGTGCTGCTGTACGAGATGCTCACCGGCGAGAAGCTCTTCGTCGGCGAGTCGGACTTCTCCACCCTGGAGAAGGTGCGCAACGCGGACATCCCGCTGCCGCGCGAGTTCAACCCCAACATCCCGCCGGGGCTCGAGAAGGTCGTCCTCAAGGCGCTCGCCCGCGAGCCGGAGGAGCGCTACCAGTGGGGCTCCGACCTCGCGGAGGACCTGATGCGCTTCCTCCTCGCGGGGGATGCCATCTACTCGTCGAAGCATCTGTCCTCCTACATGAAGGAGGCCTTCGCCGAGGACATGCTCCGCGAGGCGGAGAAGATGGAGCGGTTCGCGGGCATCGAGCGTCCGGATCAAATCGAGACCTCGGGCATCACCGTTCCGCCTCCCGCCCAGGTGCGCAGCACCAAGCAGCGCCCTCCGCCCGCGGTCGTGGTAACCGGCTCGCCCGCGGGGCGCGCCCCGACGGCACCGGGCCATCCGGCGCCGGGTTTCATCCCGCCTCCCTCCGCTGAGGAGCTGGAGGAGATGGGCGTCGGCGCGGGCGACAAGACGCAGATCGTCGACTCGACCCAGACCTTCATGTCGCCGGAGACGCGTGTCGCCGAGAGCAGCGTGCTCGTCGACGACAGCATCACGGGGCGGTCCGAGAACCCCACGCTCCAGGGCAGCGGCACCGCCGCGGCCTATCCGTCGCGTGAGCCCGAGCCCTCGATGCGAAAGGGCAAGAGCGGGCCCAAGGCCCAGGTCGTCATCGCCAGCGAGGACGGCGAGGCCTACTCCGGCGCGACGATGATTGGCCCGGCGCCGACCGCGCCTCCCTCTCGCTCGAGGCCGATGGAGGACGAGCCTCCCGAGGAGACGACGGGGAACATCACCGTCGCCCAGACGGGGCGTGGTGGCCGTGGCGGGCAGCGTGGCTCGCAGCAGCCCCACGACACCGGCGCCTTCGACGCGCCCCAGGACGAGGGCTACGACACCCACGACGGCTACGGCCAGCACGACGATGGTGCCTACGCCGACGACCAGCACGATCCGGATGAAGTCACCGGTTCCCAGGCGCCGGCGCCCGTGGCGAACAAGGCGGGCGGGAAGGGGAAGGCCAAGCCCGTCCAGCCCACGAAGGCCAAGCCCAAGGCGAAGGGCTCTGGCAAGGGGCAGCCGCCGCTCCTGCAGACGCTCGCGAACCTGCCCAAGCCAGTGCTCTTCGGCTCCGCGGCGGGCATCGTCATCGTGTTGATCATGCTCCTGGCGCTCATGATGAGCGGCTCGGGGGGAGAGCAGGTCATCTTCACCGTGACGCCCCAGGTGGGCGCGTCCGTCACCGTGAACAACCAGGCCGTCGAGCCCAACACCGTCCTGGCGCTTCCCGCCGGGGACTACGAGGTCATCGCCAGCGCTCCGGGACACAAGTCCGAGCGGAAGTTCGTGAAGGTGGTCGAGGGCACGCCGCTCGCCGAGTCCTTCAGCCTGGTGCCCGACGCCGCGCCGCCGGATGAGCCTCCGCCGTCCAAGCCTGTCGAAGTGGCCCAGGCCCCAACCCCTCCTCCGGACACCAAGCCAGACCCTGTCGCGGACCCAGGGCCTGTGGGCACGCCTCCGGCCCAGCCAGGGACCGACAGCCCGAGCGACGTGAAGCCGGGCACTGACACGCCGACGACGGTGAAGGTGGATCCCCCCACGACGCCCACGCCTCCCGTGGAGCCTCCGCCCGCGCCCAAGAAGCTCGCCGCGGTGTTCGAGGGCACCGAGGGCGCGGAGATCTCCGTGAACGGCAGCAAGGTGGGCCTCACGCCCGATGCGCGGATGGCCAACCTGGAGGTGGGGAAGACCTACCAGTTCACGGCGAAGCTCGCGGGCTACAAGCCCTACTCCGGCAAGTTCGTCGCCAAGGGCGACGGGGACGAGCTGACCGTTCCGTTCCAGCTCGTCAAGGACGAGCCGCCGCCCCCCAAGCCCACGGTCCAGAAGGATCCTTCTCCTCCCAGGGACCCGACTCCAAGGACTCCGACGCCGACGCCCAAGCCGCCGCCGTCGAAGGCCACGGGGACGCTGGCGTGCAGCACCAAGCCCGCAGGCGCGGAGATCTTCGTCGACGGAAAGAAGACTGGCCGACAGACGCCGGTGACGCTCGGCAGCCCCCTGGTCCTGCCGGTGGGCAAGCGAAAGATCACCTTCAAACTCAATGGCAAGACGAGCAAGCCATTCGTTGTCTCCATCGCGGAAGGCAAGATGGAGAAGCTCGTCAACGTCGCCATCGAGTGAGGAGTCGGGCAGGCTGCGCGTCGTCGAATTGTTGAATGAACCGGTGCCGGGCGCGGTATGACGCCCGGCCCGCGACGCTACACGCTGAGGGAATGCGCCATGACCACGACGCCCATCCGGGGCAAGACCGAGGCCGGTCCTGCTCAACAGCCTTTTTCCTATCCGCTCCGCCGAGAGTTCGTCGAACCCGACTGGAAGCGCATCCCCGGGTACAAGGACGTCACCCAGGCGGAGTGGGAGAGCTCCGTCTGGCAGCGCAAGAACACCGTCAAGAACCTGAAGGAGCTCAAGGCGACGCTCGGCGCGCTGCTCCCGGATGACCTGGCGGAGAGCCTGGAGCGCGACCAGCGCGAGCGCGCGACGATGTCCATCCTCGTGCCTCCGCAGATGCTCAACACGATGGACTTCCAGGACCTCTGGAAGGACCCCGTGCGGCGCTACATGCTGCCCGCCTTCGCGGACCGTCTGACGGACTGGCCCAACCACCCGAAGGCCAGCCGTGACAGCCTCCACGAGCAGGACATGTGGGTCGTCGAGGGGCTGACGCACCGCTATCCGACCAAGGTGCTCGCGGAGATGCTGCCCACGTGTCCCCAGTACTGTGGACACTGTACCCGCATGGACCTGGTGGGCAATGACGTGCCCCAGGTCAGCAAACACAAATTCTCGATAGGACCCAAAGATCGCTACGAGCAGATGCTCGAGTATCTGCGCCGCACGCCGACAGTGCGCGACGTGGTGGTGTCCGGCGGTGACATCGCGAACCTGCCCATCCAGCAGCTCGAGCCGTTCGTCAGCTCGCTGATGGACATCCCGAACATCCGGGACATCCGTCTGGCCAGCAAGGGCCTGATGGCCATTCCCCAGCACTTCCTGCAGGACTCGGTGCTGGCGGGGTTGGACCGGCTGGCGAAGAAGGCCGTGGAGCGGGGCGTGGACCTGGCGATGCACACGCACGTCAACAACGCCGCGCAGCTCACGCCCCTGGTGGGCAAGGCCGTGCGCAAGCTGCTGGACATGGGCTTCCGCGACGTGCGCAACCAGGGGGTGTTGCTGCGCGGGGTGAACGACAGCGCGCAGTCGCTGCTCGAGCTGTGTTTCACGCTGCTCGACCACGCGAAGATCCTGCCGTACTACTTCTACATGTGCGACATGATCCCCAACAGCGAGCACTGGCGGCTGTCGGTGGACCAGGCGCAGCGGCTTCAGCACGACATCATGGGCTACATGCCGGGCTTCGCCACGCCGCGCATCGTCTGTGACGTGCCCTTCGTGGGCAAGCGCTGGGTCCATCAGGTCGCCGAGTACGACCGCGAGCGAGGCATCTCGTACTGGACCAAGAACTACCGCACGGGCATCGAGGCGAACGACCCCGAGGCGCTCAACCGGAAGTACGAGTACTTCGACCCCATCGACTCGCTGCCCGAGGCGGGCCAGGCGTGGTGGCGGGAACAGACGAAGGCGGCGTGATGGATTCCCCCGCGTTGGTGGTGCCCCTGTCGCCGGAGCCTCGCTCCGAGCGGACCTCGTTGAGCGCCGAGGGGCGCCGTCGCCTGTTCCCCCAGGCCACCGACGCGGAGTGGGCCGATTGGCGTTGGCATCAGCGGCATGCGGTGCGCGGGCTGGAGCAGCTCGAGCGCTACGTGTCGCTGACCGCCGATGAGCGCGCGGGCGTCCAGGAGACGGCCTCGCTGTTCCGCATCGGCATCAGCCCGTACTACCTGTCGCTCATCGACCCGGAGCATCCGTTCTGCCCGGTGCGCATGCAGTCCATCCCCGTGCGCGCCGAGGCTCGCGTGCGTCCCGGCGAGCTGGAGGACCCGCTCGGCGAGGACAAGACGCGGCCGGAGGAGTGCATCGTCCACAAGTATCCGGACCGGGTGCTGTTCCTGGCGCTGGATACGTGCTCGGTCTACTGCCGTCACTGCACGCGCAGGCGCATCACCCAGGGCGGCGTGGCGGAGCTGTCCAAGGAGCAGATGCGGCGGGGCATCGACTACGTGCGCCGCCACCCCGAGGTGCGCGACGTCCTCATCTCCGGGGGAGATCCGTTCCTGCTCAGCGAGCAGCGGCTGGAGGAGCTGCTCGCACCGCTGAGCGAGATTCCCCACGTGGAGATGATTCGCATTGGCACCCGGGTTCCCGTGGTGCTGCCCATGCGCGTCACCGACTCCCTGGCGAGCCTGCTGCGCCGCTACGCGCCCGTCTTCGTCGTCACGCACTTCAATCATCCGAAGGAAGTGACGCCCGAAGCTCGCGAGGCCTGTGAGCGACTGGTGGACCATGGCGTGCCCGTGGAGAACCAGGCCGTGTTGATGCGGCAGCTCAACTCGGACGCGCGCATCATCAAGGAGTTGTCACACCTGCTGCTTCGCACGCGCGTGCGCCCGTACTACCTGCACCAGATGGATGTGGCGGAAGGCTGCGAGCATCTGCGCACGCCCATCGCGAAGGGACTGGAGATCATCCAGCAGCTGCGTGGCCACACCACGGGGCTCGCCGTGCCGCACCTCGCGGTGGACCTGCCGGGCGGCGGTGGCAAGGTGACGCTCCAGCCGGACTACGTCGTCGAGCGCAACGAGCGTGAGACGGTCTTCCGCAACTTCAAGGGCGAGCGCTACGCCTACCCGGAGCCCGAGGAGACCGACTGCGCTTGTCCGTACGACGAGACGTGGCGCGAGCGGGCCCAGCAGTTCGGCTACCACCGGAAGGGCTGAAGCCCGGGCATTGGCCCAGGCTCCGTGGGACGACGCTCAGTCGTCGCTCGCCTTCTTCTTCCGGACGAACTTCTTCTTCGCCTTGGACTCGGAGCTGGCGCGGCGCACGGCCTTCTTCGCGGGCTTCGCGTCGCCGTCGCCCATGACCTCCACCTGCACGGTGTCCTCGGCCGACGCGGCGGCATCGGCACCCACCGCGCCTCCACCCCCGCCCTCGGCGGTCTCCACGCCTTCGCCGTCCTCGCCTCCCGCCTCGTCCTCGACGGGGATGCCGATCTCGACCTCGGGGCCGCCGTCGCCGGACGACTCCAGCTCGACGGGGTTCTCGTTGTCGAAGCCCTTCTGGACGGTGACTTCCTTCTCCTCGCTGGCCTTCGCCGCGGCGGCCTGACGCGCGGCGGACGCCTTGGCCTGGTCCTCCAGCCGCTGGGATTCAGCCTTGGCGCGCTCGTTGCCCTCCTGGCCCATCTTCGCGGTGAAGCGCTCGTACTCCTTCGCGGTGACGCCGTGCTTCTCCATCACCCCCGCGGTGACGGCGGCCTGCTTGCGGCTGGCCTGTCCGCGCTCCTCGTTGCTCATCTCCGAGGGCTTGCGGTTGCCGAACTCCTCGTCCACCTGCTTCATCGCCGCCGCTTCGTCCCGGCGAATCTGCGCCACCTTCTCGGGAGTCATCTCGCCCCCTTCTTGCGCTCCTACACCGCTCGGAACGACGAGCAGGGCGGCGATGAGCATGGAGATGGGGCGGGACATGACGCG
Organism: Myxococcus guangdongensis; assembly: GCF_024198255.1. Classification (NCBI taxonomy): domain Bacteria; kingdom Pseudomonadati; phylum Myxococcota; class Myxococcia; order Myxococcales; family Myxococcaceae; genus Myxococcus; species Myxococcus guangdongensis. Next base: position 219,625 of record NZ_JAJVKW010000017.1, on the reverse strand, counting down.
GCTCCTCGACGTTGGAAACGGGGGCATCTAAGCACGGCCATCCACCGGCGTGCACCGGTTGCGTTCCTGCTGGAGAACAGTGTGGCGACGGGGACGAATCCCGTGAACCCCGCTAACGGGGGCCGCCGGGCTCAGCCATTGCGGCAGCTCGTGCAGCCGTCCCGGGCGCTGGAGCACTGCTCCCGGCCCTCGGCGCAGCGCGGGGGCAGGTCGTCGCGGTCTGCGTGGCGGTCCACCAGGGCGCAGAGCTGCTCGGAGACCTCGCACGTCTGTGTCGCCGCGGCGCAGCGCTGCTCGCACGTCAGGTCGTCGCGCCCGGTCCGGACCCGCAGCTCCTCGAGCCGCGCGGCGGCGCCATCGATGGCCGCGTCGTCATCTCCCGCGACGCGGGTGTCCACGTTGCGCGCGCAGCCCGTCAGGAGAGACGTGAGGACGACGAAGGGCAGGGCGATGGAGAGGGCTCGCATGCGCATCCCTTACGCGCCGGGTCGTCCCGTCGTCCAGCACCCCCGCCTCCGAATGTCGGCCGATGACCGGCGCTTCGTGTGGGCGCTGGCTGCTGTTCGCGTGGAGGGAGGCTGTGCCTTGCGTCCCTTGCCACGAGGCACCTCGGACACTTCCCGGGGTTCGCCGGCGCTCGGAGGCTCAAGGTCGTCCTGAGTCTGGCGCGGTGGGCTGCTGTGGCGGCGTGCCGGGACGGCGAGGGGGCTCCTCGGGACGTGACAGGTACAGATAGGCCGTCAGCGCCAGGAGAGCGATGACGGCGAGCCTGCGCAGCCAGTCCTCACGACGCCGCTGGGGCGACGCCTGGTCCTCCTTCGTCGCGGCCTCGAGCCCCGTCGTCACGTCGCCACTCACCGCGCGCAGCCGGCGACACGTCTCCACCACGGGCACCAGTCCCATGGGCACCGGGGCGTCCTCGCGCTCCAGCGCCGCCGCGAGCATCCTCGCCCAGGCCGATTCCTCCTCGGCCGTCGCGGGCTCCCGGGCCTCGGGGACGACGTTCCGCGTCAGCGACACCGCCGCCCGCAGGAGCATCACCGACAGCGCCTCGTCCGTGATGCCATAGAAGCGCGCGCAGTCCCCCCGGGACACCCCTGTCACCAGTCGACGGGTGAGGACGGCCGCGGAGCGGGGCTCCATCTCTCGCAGGGCCCGGACGAAGGCCTGGGGGGGAAGTCGGGAAGGGGAGGACTCGGGAGGTGTCACGTGGGCACCATCCTCGCCCATCCTCCGGTCGTTTTCTTGAGGCACGTGGCCACCCTCCTACACTCCCAGGCCATGTTGCGACCTGTTGCACTCCTCCTGCTCCTGCTCGCCGCTCCACGCTCGTTCGCTGTGGAGACCCTGCGCATCGCCATCGAGGACACGGGGAGTGAGGTGCGCATCCGGGGACAGGGCCTCGGCTTCGGCACCGACAGCGAGGAGGCCACCTTCGTCTCCATCCCCTCGGACGTCGCCATCGTCCGACGCAAGGCGGGCAAGCTCGAGGTCAACGGCGCGCCCGTGCTCGGCGACTCGGTGCGCTTTCGCGCGGGCCTGAGCACGTCCGAGGATGCGGGGACGACTCCCGGGGAGCAGCCCATCAAGGCGGGCAACACCCAGGTGCGCGGCGACGTCGTCGTGCGCCCCCTGCGCGAGGGCCTGCAGCTCATCAACGTCATCCCCCTCGAGGACTACCTGGCCGCGGTGCTCGGCAGCGAGATGCCCGTGTCCTTCCCGCCCGAGGCCCTCAAGGCCCAGGCCGTGGCCGCTCGCACCTACGCGTTGCAGAAGAAACTGGATGCCTACAGCAACGCCTTTCATCTGGGCAGCAGCGTGCTCCACCAGGTGTACGGCGGCGTCAACCGCGAGGACCCGCGCACCCGCGTCGCCGTGGATGCCACCCGGGGGCAGGTGCTCACCTACGAGCTCGCGCCCATCGAGGCGTACTTCCACGCCTCCTGCGGCGGTCGCACCGAGTCTGGCCAGGACGCCCTCCATCGGGACTTGCCCTACCTGCAGCCCGTCGACTGCCCGTGTGGACGACTGCCCGCGAGTCGCTGGTCCGCCTCCATGTCGGACACCGAAATCAAGGCGGCGCTCAAGCGGCCCGCCCAGGGCATGAAGGTCACCGCCCGCACGTCCACCCGCCGCGTCACCCGCGTCACGATGGGAGACGGCAGCTCGGTGGACGGCGTGGAGCTCCGGCGGAGGCTCGGCTACACCCGGCTCAAGAGCCTCGATTTCGAGGTGGAGCGGACGGACCACGGCTACCAGTTCTCCGGACGCGGCTATGGCCATGGGGCCGGGCTCTGCCAGTGGGGCGCCAAGGCGCTCGCTGACAAGGGCAAGGGGTACCTGGAAATCCTTACCCACTACTATCCGGGCGCCGAGCTGCAGCAACTCTACTGAGGCCCCCGACGTCGGCGCGCTTTCCGAGGCGGCGTGGGGGCTGCTACAAGCGCCAACCCCGTGTCGTCCCGCCTCTCAGACTACGACTTCGAGCTCCCCGAGTCCCAGATTGCCCAGGCGCCGCTCGCCCAGCGCGACGCCTCGCGGCTGATGCACGTGCGCCGCTCATCGGGCGACGTCAGCCACCGCCAGTTCTCCGATGTGCTGGAGCTGCTCGGCCCTGGAGACCTGCTCGTCCTCAATGACGCCCGCGTCATCCCCGCGCGCCTGCTGGGCCAGAAGGCCGGCTCCGGAGGTCGCGTGGAGCTGCTGGTGGTGCGTCCGGCCGCCTCCACGCTCACCTCGGCCGCGCTCGGTGGTGCCCCCGAGTCCCTCGATTGGCTCTGCCTGGGCCAGGCCTCCAAGGGGCTCAAGCCCGGCCAGCGCCTCACGTTCGCCAGCGGCCTGGAGGCCGAGGTGCTCGAGGTCCTGGGAGGAGGGGAGTACCGCGTGCGCTTCCACGCGCCGCCAGGTGCCTCGCTGGCCTCGCTGCTCGACGCCGCTGGCCGCCTGCCGCTGCCGCCCTACATCACCCGCGAGCCCGATGCCGCGGATGCCGAGCGCTACCAGACGGTGTACGCCAAGGCCTCCGGCGCCGTGGCCGCGCCCACCGCCGGCCTCCACTTCACCCAGGACACCCTGGCCGCGCTCGAGGCCCGGGGCGTGCGCCGCGCCCTGGTGACGCTGGACGTGGGGCCGGGCACCTTCCTCCCCGTGCGTGAGGAGGAGCTGGACAAGCACCACATGCACCCCGAGCGCTACACCGTACCCGAGTCCACCGCGCGCGAGGTGAACGCGGCGAAGGCGGAAGGTCGGCGCGTGGTGGCCGTGGGGACCACCGTGGTGCGCACGTTGGAGTCCGCCACGGACGCTGCGACGGGACAGCTGCGCGAGGGCCCCGGCGAGACGACGCTCTTCATCCGCCCGGGCTTCACCTTCCGCCAGGTGGACGCGCTCTTGACGAACTTCCACCTGCCGCGCTCCACGTTGGTGGTGCTCGTCAGCGCCTTGTTGGGCCGGGAACGCACGCTCGCCGCGTATTCAGAGGCGGTGCGCGCGGGATATCGATTCTTCAGCTACGGCGACGCCATGCTGGTGTCGGAGTGAGTGTCATGGGTGAGCAGCACGAGCAGGACGCGGGCACGCCGCGCGAGGCGACGCGGGAGAAGGGCGACACGCGGGTGGCGCCGGGCATGGTGAAGTTCGAGCTGCTCCACGAGGACGCCTCCGGCACCAAGGCCCGCCGTGGACGGCTCGACACGCCCCACGGCCCCATCGAGACGCCCATCTTCATGCCTGTGGGCACCGTGGGCAGCGTCAAGGGCGTGGGCCCGGATGACCTGCTCGCCATCGACGCGCAGATCATCCTCGGCAACACGTACCACCTGATGCTGCGCCCCGGTGAGGCGCTGGTGGGCGAGATGGGCGGCCTGCACCAGTTCGTCTCGTGGAACCGGCCCATGCTCACCGACAGCGGCGGCTTCCAGGTCTTCAGCCTGTCGGAGAAGCGCAAAATCACCGAGGAGGGCGCCGCCTTCCAGTCCCACCTCGACGGCGCGCGGCACTTCCTCACGCCCGAGCGCTCCATCGACATCCAGGAGACGCTGGGCGCGGACGTCATCATGGCGTTCGACGAGTGCCCTCCCTCCACCGCCGAGCGCTCGTATCTGGAGAAGTCCCTGGCGCGCACCACCCGCTGGCTGCACCGGTGCGAGAAGGCGTGGACCCGGGGGCGCTCGTCGCTCTTCGGCATCGTCCAGGGCGGCCTGCACGAGGACTTGCGCAAGCGCCACGCCGAGGAGGTGTGCGCGGTGGACCTGCCCGGCTACGCGCTGGGCGGCTACTCGGTGGGCGAGGCCCCCGAGGCCATGCACGCGGGCGTGGCCTACTCGGCGCCGCTGCTCCCCCGGGACAAGCCCCGCTACCTCATGGGCGTGGGCACCCCCGTGGACCTGGTGACGTGCGTGGAGCACGGGGTGGACATGTTCGATTGCGTGCTCCCGACGCGTTGCGCACGCAACGGCCTGCTCTTCACCTCGGAGGGCAAGCTCACCATCCGGAACGCGGCGTTCGCCAAGGACCCCCGGCCGGTGGACCCTGAGTGCTCGTGCTACACCTGCCGCAACTTCAGCAGGGCCTACCTGCGGCACCTGTTCGCGGCGGGGGAGATCCTGGCCATGCGCCTGAACACCCTCCACAACCTCCATTACTTCCTGGGGTTGATGGCCCAGGTGCGCCGGGCCATCGCGGAGGACCGCTACGCCGCCTTCGCCCGGGACTTCCGTGAGAGGGCACGGGCCCAGGAGGTCGAGCGGACCCGTGGCCGCTGAGCGGGCGGTTGGGATGTCGGGGTTCCCGCGTTCACTTGCTCACATGGGGACCCCTTGCTAAGAGGGCCCCCTTTCAGGATGGGTTCCTCGAATTAGCGTGGGGGGTCCCCCATCCCAAGCCTTCCACAACCGACGAGGCAGTCTGTGGCTGAGAGCTTTTTGATGCTGGCGCAGGCCGGGGGCGGGACGAGCCCGCTGAACACCCTGGCCCTACTCGTGGGCTTGGTCGCGATCATGTACTTCGTGATGATCCGCCCACAGCAGAAGCAGATGAAGGAGCACCGCAACCTGCTCACTTCGCTCAAGAAGGGCGATGAGGTCGTCACCGCGGGCGGCATGCTCGGGAAGATCCACCAGGTGGACGAGCGGACCGTGACGGTGGAGGTCGCGAGCGGGGTTCGCGTCCGCATCCTGAAGACGTCCATCAGTGCCAAGGGCACGGTGGCCGAGGGCGCGCAGGCGGGGGCGCCGACCGAAGAGAAGAAGAAGGAGGAGAAGTAAAAATGGACCGCGGCTGGTGGTGGAAGTTTGGACTGATTGTCGCGGTGACGCTGGGGACCTTCTGGTTCCTGATTCCGACGTATTACACGCTGGTGGTCATGGATCGTGACCAGCGCAACAACCTGGCGCTTCTCGAGGAGAAGCTGCCGGCGTGGGCGCCTCCCGCGAAGTACCGGCTCAACCTGGGCCTGGACCTTCAGGGCGGCATCCACATGGTGATGCGCGTGGACACGAAGACGGCGCTCCAGAAGCGGACCGAGCGCCGAGGCCAGCAGATCGCCACGTACGTCGCCGACAAGAAGCTCGGCGAGGTCACGGCGGATACGGATCCGGAGAAGCTCCAGCTCACCTTGACGGCGAAGGACCCGGCGACGATGGACGCCATCGAGAAGGACGTCCTGGCGACCTTCGGGGACTTCAAGCGGGTCAACCGCAACGGCGCGACGCTCGTGCTGTCGCCCGACGACACGCAGGTGAATCGCTTCCGTGAGGAAGCGGTGGACCAGGCGATGCTCGTCATCCGCCGCCGCATCGACAAGTGGGGCGTGGCCGAAGTGGACGTGCGCAAGCTCGGCACCGACTCCATCCAGATTTCGCTGCCCGGTCGCAGCAACCCGGAGCAGGCCAAGGAGCTGGTGGGCACCACCGCGCAGCTCGAGTTCCGGATGGTGGACGACACCAACCCCCAGTTCTTCGCGCAGATGCTCCAGACGACGCCGCCCCCTGCGGGCAGCGACATCACCGTGACGGACGAGGGTGGCTTCGCCCAGCTGCAGAGCGCCTCGCGCGAGGCGCTGCTCGAGTACACGAAGGACAAGGTTCCGGAGAACCGCCAGGTCGTCACCGAGTGCATCGCGAACCCGATGAAGAAGAACGAGTGCTCCTCGTACCGCACGTACCTCCTGGACAAGAACGTCCCGCTCACGGGTGAGAGCCTGGCGGGCGCGGACGCGTCCGTGAACCAGATGAACGAGCCGGAGGTGAACATCGCGTTCGACCCGGCCGGCGCGCGCGAGTTCGAGAAGCTGACCGAGGCGGGCGTGGGCCGCCGGATGGCCATCGTGCTGGACGACAACGTCCACACCGCGCCGAACATCAACGAGAAGATCGGCGGCGGCCGCGCGCGCATCACCATGGGTCGCATGGGTGCTCGCACCCGCGACGAGTGGCTGGGCGAGGCGCAGACGCTGGCGCTGGTGCTCAAGGCGGGCGCGCTGCCCGCGCCGGTGACGGTGGGCGAGATTCGTCAGGTGGGCGCGAGCCTGGGTGACGAGCTCATCAAGAAGGGCGGCCTGGCCGTGCTGGTGGGCCTGGGCCTGGTGGTGCTCTTCATGGCGCTGTACTACCGCAAGTCGGGGCTCATCGCGGACGTGGCCCTGCTCCTCAACGGCCTGCTCATCCTGGCGGGGTTGGCGTTCTTCAACGCGACACTGACACTGCCAGGCATCGCGGGGTTCGTGCTGACGCTGGGCGTCGCGGTGGACGCCAACGTGCTCATCAACGAGCGCATCCGCGAGGAGCTCGCCCACGGGAAGACGGCGAAGGCGGCGGTGGACCAGGGGTACGATCGTGCCTTCTGGACCATCTTCGACGCGCACGTGACGGCGCTCATCGCCGGCTTCATCCTGTTCTTCACGGGAACGGGACCGGTGCGAGGCTTCGCCACCACGATGATCATCGGGCTTCTGGCCTCGCTGTTCACGTCCATCATGGTCACGCGCGTGCTGATGACCTACTTCGTCCACGGCCGTAATGCGCAGTCGGTGTCCGTCTGACCGGCGGGAGCCCGGGAAACTGCCATGCAGATCCTCAAGAACAAGACCAACATCGACTTCATCGGCAAGCGCAAGCCGGCGGTCTTCATCTCCACCATCGTCAACCTGGCCATCCTGGTGGGCATCGCGACGGTGGGGTTCAACTACGGCGTGGACTTCGCGGGCGGCACGGTGGTCGAGCTGAAGTTCGACCACCCCATCTCCGCGGCCGAGGTGCGTGAGCGCGCGCAGAAGGGTGATCTGCACGACGTGAGCGTGCAGAACATCGGCAGCGCGACCGAGAACGCGTTCCTCCTGCGCATGGGCGGCGTCACGCAGCTCAACGAGGAGAACGCGGAGAAGGTCAAGGCGGCCATCGAGAGCCTGGGCAGCGTGAAGAACGTCTACGCGGACCTGGCCAACGGCATCGTCAACTTCCGCTCCTCGGCGCCGCTGACGGCGGAGGCCATCAAGGCGGCGGTGGAGAAGTCCGGCACCGGCGTGCAGGAGGTCCGCGTCCTGGGCGAGAACCAGGGCGGCACGGGCGTCGACTACCAGGTCGTCGCCAGCGGCATGGCGGACAAGGTGTTCGGCGCGCTGAGCGCCGGCCTGGAGAAGCCCGACTTCGAGCAGCGCCGCGTGGACTACGTCGGTCCGCAGGTGGGCAAGCAGCTGCGCAACCGCGGCGTCATGGCGCTGCTGTACTCCATGGTGGCCATCCTCATCTACGTGGCGTTCCGGTTCGACTTCAAGTTCGGCCCCGGCGCGCTGCTGGCCATGCTCCACGACGTCATCATGGTGGCGGGCTACTACCTGGTGAGCCGCCGCGAGTTCAACCTCACGGCCATCGCCGCGCTGCTGACCATCGTCGGCTACTCGGTGAACGACACCATCGTCATCTACGACCGCATCCGCGAGGACATGGCCAAGTTCAAGGGCAAGCCTTTCGCGGAGGTCATCAACATCGCCATCAACGACACCCTGGGCCGCACCATCCTCACCTCCGGCACCACGGCGCTGTCGCTCATCGGTCTGCTCATCTTCGGCGTGGGCGAAATCTTCGACTTCGCCATGGCCATGCTGGTGGGCATCCTGGTGGGGACCTACTCGTCCGTGTACATCGCCAGCCCGCTGACCATCTGGCTGGATGAGCGCGCCGCGGCGAAGGAAGCCCGCGTCACCGCGCCGGCCTGAAGCACGAAGGCCGGGTGAGCCCCTTCGGGGGCACGTGACACGAAAGAGGGCCCTGTGCTTCCGGAGGTTCGGAAGTCAGGGCCCTCGGTGTTTCTGGCGGGACGTGCGCTAGAAGCGCGCGCCCAGCGTCACGGAGGCGTCGAAGAGGCCGCCGTCGGTGTCCTCCACCGCGCCGTTGGCGAAGCCCGCGTCGTCAATCAGCAGGCGGTAGGTGGCCCGGACACCGGCGGTGAGCGCGCCGCTGTTGAACTCCAGGCCCGCGGCGAGCGGCACCTCCTCCATGGTGTCGTTGTCGTAGAAGCCGCCGCCGGTGCCGCGCACGTCCACGTACGTCAGGCCGAAGCCCGCGCCGACGAAGGGCCGCACCGAGGTGAGCATGGGCGGCGAGAGCTTCACGAGCGCGCTGCCACCCTGGCGGACGATGGACGGGCCATCATCCAGGATGCGCACGTCGTTGATGCCGTTCTGGGAGCCCTCGTAGCCGAGCTCGAACCCGAGGAACGTGGTGGGCTGCACGTTGAGTGTCAGACCCCATGACGGACCGGTGCTCGTCAGATCTCCCAGGTTGCCCGTGTAGTCACCCAGGCCGCCTTTCAGGAACACGTTGACGTCTCCGCGCTTGCCCGCTTTGCGCTCCTGCGCGGAGGCCGTCCCCGCAGCGAGAATCGCGAGCGCGAGCGCTCCAACCTGGATACCCCTTGAAAACATGCGTCCTCCCTATCAGGTGGTGTGCACTCAAGCTGTGCACCGGGTGCACGCCGCGCTCCCCACTGGCAGGCAGCGGAGCAAGCGCATGCCTGAACGCGTGATCAGGAAGGGAAATGTCGTGCCCCAGGTTGGACTTTCCTCGTCAGACGTCTGAGGTACTGTCTCGCGTGTCAAGATTTCGTCCCGGCCACGGAGGAGTTGCGTGCGCCGAGGAGGGGAGCTCGCGAGTGCGGTGGTTGCTTCCAGACGTGGTCGAGGAGGAGGTCGGGTCGCTGGCTGGGGAGCTGTCGCTCCATCCGCTCGCGGCGAGGGTGCTCCTGCATCGGGGATACCGGACGCCGGAGTCGGCCTCGGCATTCCTGTCAGACAGGTTGGCGGACCTGCCGGACCCCTTCCGGATGAAGGGCATGGCGGCGGGCGTGGAGCGGCTGGTGCGCGCGCTGCACAAGCGCGAGAAGGTGACGCTGTACGGTGACTACGACGTGGACGGGGTGTGCTCCACGTCGCTGCTGTTCCTGTTCCTGCGCGAGCTGGGCATGTCGCAGCTCGCCACGTACATCCCCCACCGGCTGGACGAGGGCTATGGCCTGAACCTGGGCGCGGTGGAGCGCATCGCCGGGGATGGGACGCGGGTGCTGGTGACGCTGGACTGCGGAATCACGTCCGTGGCCGAAATCACCCGCGCGAAGGAGCTGGGGCTGGACGTGGTGGTGGTGGACCACCACACGGTGCCGCCCACGCTGCCCCCCGCGGTGGCGGTGCTCAACCCGCACCAGCCCGGCTGTGAGTACCCGACCAAGGCGCTGTGCGCGGCGGGCGTGGCCTTCAACTTCTGCATGGGGCTGCGCAAGCGGCTGCGCGACGACGGCTACTTCGCCACGCGCAAGGAGCCCAACCTCAAGGCGCTGATGGACCTGGTGGCGCTGGCCACGGTGGCGGACGTGGTGCCGCTCACCGGCGCCAACCGCATCCTCGTCACGCATGGGCTGCAGGAGCTCACCGCCGCGCGTCGTCCCGGTGTGCGCGCGCTGAAGGAGGTGGCGGGGATGGACCCGGACACCCCCATCACCGCGGGCCAGGTGGGTTTCCGACTGGGGCCCCGCATCAACGCCGCGGGTCGGTTGCATGACGCGTCGCTGGGCCTGCAACTGCTCTGCTCGGAGTCACTGGAGTCGGCGCGCGCGCTGGCGTCGGTGCTGGACCGGGCCAACGCGGAGCGCCAGGGCATCGAGAGCACCATCCTGACGCAGGCGCTGGCGCAGGCGGAGGAGCGCAGGGACGCGCGCGGCTTCGTCCTCTACGACGAGGGCTGGCACCCGGGCGTCATCGGCATCGTCGCCTCGCGCGTGGTGGAGCGCTACCACCGGCCCACCGTCATGGTGGGCGTGAAGGATGGGGTGGGGAAGGGCTCGGCGCGCAGCATCGAGGCGTTCCACCTCTTCGACGCGCTCAGCGGCTGCTCGGAGCTGCTCACCAAGTTCGGCGGCCACAAGCACGCCGCGGGCCTCACCATCGACGCGGACAAGCTGCCCGCGCTGCGCGAGGCCTTCGAGAAGATTGCCCTCCAGCGCCTGTCCCCCGAGGACCTCATCCCCCGCTGCCGCGTGGACGCGGTGGTGAGCCCCCGGGAGCTGGACGCCACGGCGGTGGAGGCGCTCCAGCGGTTGGGGCCCTTCGGTCAGGGCAACCCGGAGCCGGTGCTGGTGCTGCGCCACCAGGTGGCCCGTCCTCGCGTGCTGCCGGCCAAGTCCGCGGGCAGCCACGGGCATCTCAAGCTCGCCCTGATGGACGCGCCGGAGCTGGACGCCATCGGCTTCGGCATGGCGGACCGCGTGCGGCTGGTGGAGGGGCCGGTGGACCTGGCCTTCCAGGCCGGCTTCGACACCTTCCGGGGCCAGCGCAAGCTGTCACTGCGCCTCAAGGACGTGCGCGTCGCCGCGTAGTCCTGGGGCCGTAGGGCGGGCCCGCGCACCTGACGCGCGGGCCTGCCGGCGTCACCTCAGGCGAGTCCCCAGCGCACCCGGCCGGGCGTCATCAGCGCGCCCACGCGAGCCAGCTCGTTGAGACGGAAGCGCTCCGCCTGACGCTCGAAGGTGTGGCGACACCGCTCCGAGCAGAAGAAGTACCGGCGCTTCTTGTACTCCGAGGAGGGCTGGCCCTCCGGTGTCTCCAGTTGCTTGCCGCACACCGGATCCCAGTGCTTGCCCTGGCCCTGCGTCTGTCCCTGCACGCCTGTCATGCCTCGCCTCCCCGCGCCGCCCTGAGGGCCTCACGCCCACACCCGACGGTGGACACAAGCAGGGCATATGCCAACCCCCAACTCCCCGGAATGCCGAGGGACGGGGGAACGCACGGAGGCTTGGAGGTGGAAAAACTTCCACTCGGCCGCGCCCGCGGTGGAGCGAGCGCGGCCGGGAAGTGTTCTTTAGAAGGCGACGCCGGCGCTGCCGCCCAGGAAGAAGTCGTTGAGGTAGCCCCGGCGGAAGCCCAGGGCCTCCACGCGGAAGGACAGCCTCATGTTGCTGTCTCCGAACACGCGGGGACGGCCGCGCAGGCCCACGCCGTACTGGAAGACGGGCTTGATTCCGCTCACGTTCGTCTTGGCGCTGTCGATGTCGACGAAGGTGGACTGGTAGCCGATGCCGCCGCCCACCTGGCCGAAGACGCCGAAGTCCGACTTGCCGAACTTCAGCTCGTAGGCGGGGGCGATGGTGAAGTAGTGCTGGCTGAAGCCGGCCTTCAGGAAGTCGGTACCGTCGGTCTGTCGGGCGAACGTCCAGCGCAGGTCGGCCCAGAGGGCCTCGCGCAAGGGCTCGATGTCGAGGATGCGGCCGTACTCCCACGTGGCGCGGATGCCCATGCCGAACAGGGGCTCGGCGAAGCGGCCGCGTGAGGAGTCGAGCAGCAGGGCGCCGGCGATGAGCTCCGCGGCGAAGCCCTTGTTCGGGTCGTCGGTGCCGGCGAGCCGCTTGAAGTCGCCCTCTTCACCCTCCTGCTCGGCGATGTCGCGGAACTCCTGGACCTGGTCCGCGTTGCGGCGGCGGCGCTCGTAGGCCTCCTCCTCGTCGAGCTGCTCCTGGGTGGGGCCCGGCTCGTCCTCCGGGTAGGCGTAGGGGTCATCGTCGGTCTGCGCGTGGGCGGCGGGCGCGACGAGCAGGCCGCCCAACAGGCAGCGCTTCAGCCAGGTCTTCACGGTGGCGGTCTTCATCAGTCGTCGCTCAGGCGGGGGCAGGTGGTTCCGCCAGCGGCGCTGGGCGGGCAGAGGTTGGGGTTGGTGGTGCCCACGAGCAGATCCCGGGGAATCTGCAGGTGGTCCATCAGCTCGTTGCAGACGGCCTCCTTCAGGCGCAGGTCCGTGACGTGGGTGATGATGGCGCCGGCGGCCACCGCGAGCGTGAAGTTGGTCTGGTTGGAGAGGTACTGGCGGGTGAGCTGGAGCAGGCCGGGCGTGGCCAGCGACTCGTCGTTGTAGGCGGTGACGATGGAGCGCAGCAGGATGTCCATCTGCCCGGTGGACTGGCCGGCCTGGTACAGGGCGCTCGCGAAGATGGTGCCCACCCGGTACTCGTTGCCGCTGAACTGGTCCAGGCTGGCGCCGCGCAGGGAGTCGCGCAGGTTCTGGTCGATGCAGCGGTCCGCCTTGGCCAGGTCCCGGTCCTCGGGGATGCGGCCGAAGTCCGGGCCGTGGAAGGACGTGGTGAGGAAGCGCGTGTTGCAGCCGTTCTTGGAGCGGCAGGTGGCGCCGTAGGCGTGCAGGTCCGCCAGGCCCTCGTCGAAGGACTTGAGGATGTTGGCGCCGGGGCTCGGGCCGCCGGCGCTGGACCAGACGGAGAGCGCCTCCGGGAAGGGGTTGCCGCCGTAGGCCTTCAGGTTGAAGACGCGGTGCGCGTACTCGTGGGTGATGACGCCCGCGTTGATGGCGAGCGGCGCGCGCTGCAGCTTGTCGAACGGCAGCACGAGGAAGGACTCCATCGCGGAGAAGTAGAGCGCGTTGTCCTTGAGCGGATCATTGTCCACCGAGGTGATGACGAACTCGGGGAAGTAGTACGTCGCGACGGGCTTCTTGAAGTCCGCCACGGGGATGTTGGTGACCTCGCGGAAGTAATCGAACGAGCGCTCGAGGTTGTAATACGTCGTCACCATGTTCCAGGTGTGGAAGTCCGCTGGCCACAGCACGTCGTCCTGGGTGATGTAGCTGGCGGTGACGTCGCGGCCCTCGCCCTTGAGCAGGGCGTTGGCGAAGGCCTCGGGCGTGGTGGCGCGGTTGAGGTCCGGGTCGTTGGCGTCGAAGACGATGCGTGCGCCGCCGCGCAGGTCGGCCACGCTGCCGCTGAGGCCGACGATGTCGGAGACCGTCTTGAGCTCGACCTCCTCGGGGATGTACTGCCCGTTGCTGGAGAGCACCAGGGCGCGAATCTTGATGGGCGCGCTGGGGTCGGGCGCACAGCCGGCGGCCAGGCCGAGCACGGCGGTGGTGGCGATGACTGTTCGGAGCATGGGGCCGTTTTACTCCGGTCCGGGCGGAACGTGTATTCCCCTCCAGGCGTCCGCGGCGCGTGAGGGAGACGCGGGGTGTGGGCGCGCGTCCGGACAGGGCAGGGGGCCGAGCATCCCGGGCCTGGGGACGAGGACGTGGGGCCCGTGGGGTTCTGGAGGCATGGCGGCGACAGGCGGGCGCGGCGGGAGGCCCTCCGGGGCCGGTCAGGAACCCACGTCAGGCGGCGACCGTCTGGGAGCTGTCAGGCCGGCGCGGACTCCTTGACGCGTCGTTTCCACGCTCTTTATGGTGCCGCGCCTTTTCCCTCTACGCACAGCGCAGGCGGTCTTTATGGCAGTCCCGTTCATCTCCGAGGTCAAGCGTACCCACACCTGCGGCCAGCTCACGGCGCGCAATGTCGGCGAGGAGGTCGTCCTCTTCGGCTGGGTGCACAATCGACGCGACCATGGTGGCGCGGTCTTCATCGACCTGAGGGATCGCGACGGCTTGACGCAGGTGGTGTTCGAGCCGGACCACGCGGAGGCGCACGGCCTCGCGGGCAGCCTGCGGCTGGAGTACTGCATCGGCGTGCGCGGCAAGGTGGTGTCGCGCGGCAAGAACGTGAACCCGAAGATGAAGACGGGTGAAATCGAGGTCCAGGCGAGCGACCTCACCATCTTCAACCGCTCGGAGCCGACGCCGTTCCCGATTGAGGACGCCATCGACACGTCGGAGGAGAAGCGGCTGGCGCACCGCTATCTGGACCTGCGCCGCGCGCCGCTGCAGAAGTCGCTGCGCACGCGCTCGCAGATGAACGCGCTGACGCGCTCGTACATGGTGGAGCAGGGCTTCCTGGAGCTGGAGACGCCGTTCATGGGCAAGTACACGCCCGGCGGCGCGCGCAACTTCCTGGTGCCCAGCCGGATGAACGCGGGCAAGTTCTACGCGCTGGCGGAGAGCCCGCAGCTCTACAAGCAGCTCTTCATGGTGGCGGGCTTCGACCGGTACTTCCAGATCGTGAAGTGCTTCCGTGACGAGGACCTGCGCGTGGACCGGCAGCCGGAGTTCACGCAGATCGACGTGGAGATGAGCTTCGTCAGCCAGGACGACATCTTCACCATCATCGAGGGGCTCATCAAGAAGCTGTGGGGCGACGTGCTGGGCATCGACGTGCCCACGCCGTTCATGCGCATGGACTTCTACGAGTCCATGGCGAAGTACGGCAACGACAAGCCAGACCTGCGCTTCGGGTTGGAGCACACGGTGCTGACGGACCTGATTCGCGAGCACGGCGAGGCGGGCGGCGTGCCGATGATGTTCGAGGCGGTGCAGAACAAGGGCATCGTCAAGGCGATGGTCATCCCCGCGGACAAGGCGATGAGCCGCGCGGAGAGCGACAAGTTGGAGGAGTTCGCCAAGCAGGCGGGCGCCAAGGGCCTGGCGCGCGCGAAGGTGGGCGAGGGGGGCGAGTGGACGCAGTCGCCCCTGTCCAAGACGATTACGCCGGCGCTGCGCGCGGCCATCAACCAGGCGGTGGGCGCGAAGACGGGCGACCTGCTCCTGTTCCAGTTCGGCAAGGAGGCGCTGGTCCACACCGTGATGGCGAACCTGCGCGTGCACGTCGCCAAGAAGCTGGGGCTGATTCCGGAGTACGGCAGCGGCGGCCAGTGGAAGTTCCTGTGGGTGGTGAACCCGCCGCTGTTCGAGCACGACGAGGAGTCGAACACGTGGGTGGCGGCGCACCACGCCTTCACGCGGCCGCACGACGGTGACGTACAGTACCTGCTCACGGACCCGGGTCGGGTGAAGTGCCACCGCTACGACGTGGTGCTCAACGGCTTCGAGATTGGCGGCGGCTCCATCCGTCTGCATGACCCGAAGGTGCAGGCGGAGGTCTTCAAGGCGCTGGGCATCGGCGACGAGGAGGCGCAGGCGAAGTTCGGCTTCCTGCTGGACGCGCTCAAGTACGGCGCGCCGCCGCACGGTGGCATCGCGCTGGGCATGGACCGGCTCGCCTTCCTGCTCACCGGCTCCGAGTCGCTGCGCGACGTGATTCCGTTCCCGAAGACGAAGACGGGCACGGACCTGATGACGGGCGCGCCGGGCGACGTGGACGACAAGCAGCTGCGCGAGCTGCATGTCCGTCCGGTGCCGCCGCCGCAGAAGTAGTCGTCAGACGATGGAGGCGAGGGGTTCTGGTCCTCCCTCCAACGTGTCTTTCAGGCGCTGGAGGCCCTTCTCCAGCGCGGCGCGGGTGCGCGGTGCTCCCAGGCACACGCGCACCGCCGCCGGCGCGGTGGCGGGTCCCACGCTGAAGACCTCCGCGGGTGTCACGGAGACGCCGCGCCGCCGGGCCTGGGACGTGAATGGCTCCGCTCGGAAGCCGCCGGGCAGCTCGAGCCACAGGTGGTAGGTGACGTGGTTTGCGGGTGTTTTCCGCAGCCTGTCTCCGAGGACTTCCTTCGCCAGCTCCAGTCGCTCACGGGCCTCGCGTCGACGGCGGGTGACGAGCTCGTCCGCGGTGCCATCGCGTATCCAGCGCGCGGCGATGTCGGCCGTGAGCGCCGGTGTCATGCGTGAGGCGAGCGCTGCCTCTTCCGCGAGGCGCTCCGTGCCAGGGCCCTCGGGCGCCGCGAGGTAGCCGATGCGCAGCCCCGGGGCGAGCAGCTTGGAGACGCCCGCGATGAACCAGCCGGACTCGGGCAACAGTGCGCAGAGCGGTGGTGGGCGCTTGTCGAGGAGCAGTCCGTAGGCGTCGTCCTCGATGACGGAGAGCTCGTGCTTGCGGGCCACGGTGGCGATGCGGCGGCGGCGCTCCTCGGACATGATGGCGCCGGTGGGGTTCTGGAGATTGGGCAGACAGAAGAGGACCTTCGCGCCGCCTCGGCACGCGGCCTCCAGGGCTTCGGGCAGGAGCCCCTGCGCATCCATGGCCACGCCCTGCAAGCGCAGGTGGAGCCGGCTTGCGAGCACCTTGAGCCCTGGGTAGGTGAGGGCCTCGCAGAGCACCGTGTCGCCCGGGCGCGTGAGGACGTTGAGGGCCACCTCCATCGCGTGCTGGCCACCGGAGCACACCATGATGCGCGCGGGGGACACGTCGAGGCCAAAGCGGGACATCCACTCGGCGCCGGCCTCGCGGTGCGCGAGGTGGCCCAGGTGCGGGGCGTACTCGAGCAGCTCCGCGACACGGGGCGAGCGTTGCAATCCCTCCAGTGTCTTCAGGAACGCTGCGCCGGCCGCGTCGCCGGGTGGCGTGGCGGGCCAGTTGAGGCCGAGCTCCACCAGGCCGTCATCCCCTTCGTTGGGTGTGGGGGAGGGCAGGTGGCGGGGTGTGTCGCGGTGGCGGACGAAGGTGCCTCGGCCCACTTCACCGCCGATGAGGCCTCGCCGCTCCGCCTCGGAGTAGGCGCGGGTCACCGTGCCCACGGTCACGCCGACCTTCTCAGCGAGCTCCCGATGAGTAGGCAGGCGTGTTCCCGGCGCGAGGCGGCCCTCCTCGATGTCCGCGCCGAGCGCATCCGCGATGACCCGGTACAGCGGACCCTCCCGGTCGCGGAGGCTGGGCGTCCAGATTGTCATGGTGACAATTCATACGGTTGACGGGCGGCTTCGCGCAATGCATCGATTGTGTCGATTTTCGAAGTCGATTGTTTCGGTACAATCCACGGCCACCGAGCGAGGTGGCCAGCGGAGGAGCACACCATGCAGGTGAGCATTGTCGATGCCTTCACGCGGACGCCGGGAGCCGGCAACCGCGCGGGAGTGGTCCTGGATGCGGCGGGGCTGGGAGTGGACGCGATGCAGCGCATCGCCGCGGCGGTGGGGGCGTCGGAGACGGCCTTCGTGCTGACGGGGCCAGGGGCGGAGGGGGTGAAGCTGCGGTACTTCACGCCCACGGATGAGATTGAGTTCTGCGGGCATGCCACGGTGGCGACGTTCCACCTGCTGACCGAGCGAGCGCTGTTGCCGCGCTCGGGGACGACGCGGCTGGAGTGCGGAGCGGGCGTGCTCGACGTGGAACTCGAGGCCACGGAGGTGAGTGGGAGCCGGGCGTGGATTCAGACGCCCAAGCGTCCCTGGGCGGAGTCGCCGGTGTCGTTGGCACAGGCGCTGGCGCTCGTGGGCGGGACGGTGGACATGGTCGACACGTCGCTGCCGGTGCTCCGCAACGGACATCGACTGATGGTGCCAATGCGTCGACGGGAGGACGTGTGGGCGCTGGCCCCGCGCTCGGGCCCACTGGCCGAACTGCTCCGTCCCCATGGGATGACGGGTGTGTATGTCTTCACTCGCGACACGCGTGAGGCGGGGAGTGTGGCGCACTCGCGTTACTTCGCGCCGGGAGTCGGCATCGCGGAGGACCCGGTAACAGGGGCGGCGGGTGGGCCGCTCGGGATGTATCTGGCGATGCACGGCGTGCTGGAGCTGCCGGCCGCGGGAGGCACGGTCCGGGCCCGTATCGAGCAGGGAGATGCCATTGGCAAGCCCGGCCGCATCGAGGTCGAGGTCACCGGACGCGCGGGGCAGCCCGAGCAGGTGCGCATCGGTGGTGTCGCCGTGACGGTGCTCGAAGGCTCTTTGCGCATTTGATGTGGAAAGCGGAGGTGGGGTGGAGAACCCCTGGCGCGATGTTTATCTTTGAAGACACCGCTGTCTTCGGGAGCGCCCACCCCATGTCCCTTCTCGAATCGCCACGAGGTCGTCGTTCGTTCATGTTCAAGGCGAGCAAGGTGAAGGTGCTGGCGACGCGGGACTGTTTCGCACCCCATCGGCGGAACGGACTCCATCGCTACTATCTCGACTACATCCTCATGCCGACCATCGCTGGGCAGGAGCGTGTCCTGATGGCTTGTGGCTGCAACCCGTCGACAGCGACGCGGTTCGCCTCGGACAAGACGGTGTCGAAGTTGGTCAATGTCGCCCGGCAGTGGGGATTCACCCGGCTGCTCATGGCCAACGTCTTCTCCTATTGCGACAAGAATCCCGCCATGCTTCGAGGGCCAGGGCTCGTTCTGTGGGATCGCCACACGGACCGGTTCCTGAAGGCCATGGCCGCCAACGCGGATGCGTTCTTATGCTGCTGGGGCAAGCCCGCCGTGAGCCTCGACAAGGCTCGCTGCCAGGCTGTCGAGGCGATGCTCCGCGCCACCGGCAAGCCCGTCTTCTGTCTTGGCTACGTGAAGGGAACGACGATTCCCAAGCACCCTCGCTGCCTCAAGTATCCCGCCGTGCGAGTGCCTTGGCCGTAGCTGGGGGCAGTCCTGCCGATGCGATGAGAGAGGGGCGGGACATCGCACGGCCTTTGTATGGTGCGGCCTGTCCGTGAGCCCCACCCTGGTCCGTCCTCGGCGCATGCGATTCCTTGCCTACAGCTATGTGGGGTCCCGGGAGATACGGCAGCGCTCGCTCGGGACTCCTGGGACACCCGTGACGTCTTTGTCGGAGCTCTGCTCCTGGCTCTCCGTCCACCCCGAAGCCTTCGATGAAGGAGCGACCTACGTCGTCGACCTGCGCGGACGCCTGCGCCTGGCTCCGCGCCGCTCCGAACACGTCGCATGCGCGGATGGCGAGGAGGTGCTCGCGGCTGGAGAGATTCGTTTTCGGCTGAACGGAGGGCCGCCTGCTGTCGCCGAGGTCTCGAACCTGTCCACCGGTTACTGCCCGGATGTCACGTGCTGGGCCGCGGTGGCCCGGTCCCTGGCGCTCCTGGGGCTCCACTCGCCCTCGGGCTTCTCCGTGGCGATGGCCTTCCGGCGCTGCCTTGCGTGCGGTGAAGTCACCCTGGTGAAGGAGGGGTGGTTCGTCTGCGCCTTCTGCGACGCGGACCTGCCCTCCGACTGGAATGTGTCATCCGCCCGGGAGGTGGGCGTCGCCGAGGGGTGACGGCCTGGTCGTGCCTCAAACGGCCGGGGCCTGTGCGCTGCGTCAGCGGGGGGCGGGGTCGCGGGGACCTGGATGCCCCGGGGCGGGGTGCCGCGAAGTGGAGGTTGGCGCAACAACCGCGTAAACAGGGGCGTTACAGGGAGGGGTAGGTGCCGATGAAGACGTTCCTCGTGGTCAACCCGCGCAGCGCGAATGGTCAGACGGGAAAGCGCTGGGTGGAGATTGCCGCGCAGGTGGGAAGGGTGCTCGGCGACTTCGGGCATGGCTTCACCCAGGGCGGGATGGACGCCGCGCGCATCACCCGCGAGGCCCTCGACCAGGGCTACGAGTGCATCGTCGCCGTGGGCGGTGACGGCACGCTCAACGAAGTGACGAACGGCTTCTTCCGTGATGGCAAGGCCATCAACCCGAACGCCGCCCTCGGTCTCATCCCCCGTGGCACTGGCGGCGACTTCCGTCGCACCTTCGGCTGGGGCCTGGACCTCGAGTCCTCCCTGGAGCGCCTGCGCACCGACACCACGGAGCCGTTCGACGTGGGCCGGCTCGACTTCATCGACAACGACGGCAAGCCCGCGACGCGCTACTTCGCGAACATCGCCTCGTTCGGCGTCAGCGCGGTGGTGGCCCGCGAAGTGAAC
This sequence comes from Myxococcus guangdongensis, assembly GCF_024198255.1. Taxonomy (NCBI): domain Bacteria; kingdom Pseudomonadati; phylum Myxococcota; class Myxococcia; order Myxococcales; family Myxococcaceae; genus Myxococcus; species Myxococcus guangdongensis. Next base: position 199,707 of record NZ_JAJVKW010000017.1, on the reverse strand, counting down.
AGCGGCAGCAAGGCGCTCGGCGGCAACTTCAGCTTCGTCTGGGGCACGCTGAAGGGGCTGGTGAAGTACACCGAGCGCAAGGTGAAGGTGTCCACGGACGGCGGGCCCGCGGAGACGCTCGATGTCACCGCCGTGGCCGTGGCCAATGGCCGCTACTTCGGCAGCGGCATGTTCGTCGCGCCCGATGCCATCACCCACGATGGCGCCTTCGACATCACCATCTGGTCCGGCTACGGCCTGAGCGACTTCCTGCTCAAGTCGAAGGGCGTCTACAACGGCTCCCACGTCACCTGGAAGGGCACGCGTCGGCTGCGCTGCCAGTCGGTGCACGCCGAGCCCGTCGACGAGCAGGAGGTGTTCCTCGACGTCGATGGAGAGACGCCGGGCCGCCTGCCCGCGACGTTCACGCTCCTGCCCGCCGCCATCCGCATCAAGGTGTAGCCGGCGCCGTGGCGACGGTGGTGGCGCGGGCCTTGGGCGCGAACTTCTTCTGGTAGTATCGCTCCCACAGCTTGAGCCCGGTGACTCCCACCACCGTGGGCCCCAGGAACACCGCGAGCTGCATGCCGTCGATGCCCAGGTGACGGGCGTTGACCACGAGCACCGCCGTCAGCGTCGCGATGCCCGAGCCCACCATGGCGCCCATGTGTTGGAACCACCAGTGCATGCGCGTCTGGGGCGGGCGCAGCCAGTACCGCAGCGACGATGCCCCCAGGATGATTCCCACGAGCGAGAAGCCCCAGAGCAGCGGCATGCTCACCGCGAGCCCCCACGCCGCGGTGAACAGTCCGAGCCCGAGCGTCAGCGCCGACATCCCGAGGTCATAGGGATTGCGATTCGCTGTCGTCCTCGCGCGGGTGCGGAGCACGCGCACGCCCATGGACGCGGACGTGCCGCTCAGGACGCTGATGTAGATGAAGAACAGGGCCGCGGAGCGCACTTCTGGTCCCTGCAGGAACCGCCAGCCCGAGAGGAGGAAGCCCGTGATGGACACGACGGCCATCGCCGCCACGTAGACCCAGCCCACGCGTTTGTGGAGCGAGCCGCCCTTGCGAGCCACCAAGGGCAGCCACAGCGCGGCGAAGCCGATGACGCCGGCGGCGATGTGGAGCGTGCGAGCCAGGACATAGAAAGACATGCGGGCCTCCCGTGTGCTGCGAGACGAGGCCAAGGTACGGGAGCGCTCCGGGGCCCACATCTGCGGGAAGTCACACGGGCGCCCTGTGACTTCCGGCACATGTCCCCCCGGAAAGGGAGGCCCTATGCTGCCCCTCCATGGCTTCGAAGCACCACACGCGCAAGTCGGCATCGGTCCATCGGTTGTTGCTCGTGGCCGGGCTGCTCACGTGGGCCGTGGTCGGCTCCTCCTACTGCGAGGAGATTCTCCGGCGCCCCTCGGTGCTCGCCTCGCCGCGAGTGCTGACGTGGTTCCTCGGGTTCCTCGCGTTCGGCGTGGGGTACTGGCGAAGTGCTCGCTCTCGGGGGCAAGGCGGCCCGGTGCTGATGGCCGTGCAGACCGTGGCGGCGCTCGTCGTCATCGCCACGGGAGGTACGGGCGTGGAGGGCGCGTTGCTCGCCATCATCGCGGGACAGGCTCCCGAGATGATGTCCCAGCGGCGCGCGACGGTCTGGGTCCTCGTGCAGTCGGTGGCGATGCTGGGCGTCTTCCTCGTCATCTACCCGTTGGAGCGCGCGCTGCTCCAGACGCTCATCTTCGTCGGGTTCCAGGGATTCACGCTGGGCTCGGCTGTCGTCATGGTCCGCGAGGCGAAGGCCCGCGCCGAGCTGGCCCGGCTCAACGTGGAGCTCCAAGCCACGCAGGTGCTGCTCGCCGCGCGGGAGCGGGAAGGGGAACGACTGCGCATCGCGCGTGAGCTTCATGATTCTTTGGGGCATCACCTCACCGCGCTGTCGCTGAACCTGGAGGCCGCCGTGCACACGGTGAAGGACCCGGCCGCGGCCGAGCATCTGCGCCGTGCCCGAGAGGCCTCACGCACGTTGCTCTCGGAGGTGCGCCAGTCGGTGTCCGCGTTGAGGGAGTCGCCCGAGCCGTTGCTTGCAACGCTTCGAGAACTCGCGCGAAGCACTCCGGGGCTCACCGTGCATCTGGATGTGCCGGAGTCACTGGCGCTCGATTCACCGGAGGCGACGCACTCGCTCATCCGTTGTGTCCAGGAGGTCCTCACGAACACGCTGCGGCATGCTCGAGCGACGCAGCTCTGGGTGCGCATCGCGCCGGAAGCGGGCGGGGGTGTCCGCGTCACCACGCGGGATGACGGGCACGGCGCTCGTGCTCCAACGCCGGGCGCGGGGCTGACCGGGATGCGTGAGCGCTTCACCCGACTGGGAGGGCACGTGGAGTGGCGCGCAGAAGAGGGGCAGGGATGGGAGCTGAATGCCTGGCTGCCGGCGGTGCGCGGTGCGGAGCTCTCATGAGTCCCTTCCTCCCGAGTCGCGCGCATCCGATGAAGAGCCGTGACAGCGTCATGGGGAGGAAGAGCGAAGATGCAGCTGCAGCCTTGGTTGCCCGAGGCGCGCGGTGCGGAGCTGTCAGGAGTCCCGTCATCTTTCGGTGCGCGCATCCGAGCGGGAGTCGTGACTGCGTCGAGCGGAGGACGCGCGGATGATTCGTCTGGTCCTGGTGGATGACCATGCGCTGGTACGTCAGGGGCTGCGCAGCCTGCTGGAGCTCACGCCGGACCTCCGCGTCGTGGGCGAGGCGGTGGACGGCGAGGACGCGCTGGCCAAGGTCGCCGAGCTGAACCCGGACGTGGTGTTGATGGACGTGCGCATGCCGCGCATGACGGGACTCGAAGCCCTCAGGCGCCTGCGCCAGGAGCCGGTGAACCGCCGCGTGGTGCTGCTCACCACCTTCGATGAGGACGCCGCCATCGTCGAGGCACTGCGCGCGGGCGTGCAGGGCTTCCTCCTCAAGGACGTCTCGCTCGAGGAACTCGCGGACGCCATCCGCCGCGTCCACGCTGGTGAGACGCTGCTGCCTCCTGGCGTCGCGGAGCGCGTCGCGCGCGGACTCGTGGACCTGGGTCGGGACTTCCCCCACGCAGAGCTGCCCGAGGGACTCACTCGCCGCGAGGTCGAGGTGCTGCGCCTCATCGCCCGGGGACTGAGCAACCGCGAGATTGCCCAGGCGCTCGGAACGGCGGAGGGGACCGTCAAGAACCAGACCTCCAGCATCCTGTCGAAGCTGGGCGTGCGAGACAGGACGCGCGCGGTGCTCAGAGCCATGGAGCTCGGCTGCCTGTAGGACGGACATCCCCCTTGGGGAGTCCCCCTGTTCTGAGGCAACCTCCTGAATCCCGTGGAGTCCGGCGTTATGTGCGCTGGGCGTGCGGCCCGCCGTCACGGGTCCACGGGACGCAGGACGTAGGAGACGCCGATGGCCCCTCAGCGTGGACCTTCCCAGCTCGACCTCTTCACCGGCGCGCCCGCCGAGGCACCCTCGCGCGCGCGGAGTCGGAGCCAGCCGGTGGAGCCCGCGCCGGTGCAGGAGTCGCTCGCGTCCCTCGGCCAGCAGCTCCCCACCGGCGTCTTCCTGGGCACCTCGTCGTGGACCTTCCCCGGCTGGTCCGGCCTCGTCTACGACCATGAGGCCTCCGCGTCCCAGCTCGCGCGCGAAGGCCTGTCCGCGTACGCGCGCCACCCCGTACTGCGCACCGTGGGCATCGACCGGACCTTCTACGGGCCCATCTCCTCCGAGGCCTTCGCCGAGTACGCCGAGCAGGTGCCCGCCGACTTCCGCTTCCTCGTGAAGGCGCACGAGGTCTGCACCCTGGCCCGATTCCCCGTGCACGAGCGCTACGGCGCGCACCGCGGACAGCTCAACGAGCGCTTCCTCCACGCCGCCTACGCCGAGGAGCATGTGGTGCGTCCCTTCGTCGAGGGCCTGGGCGACAAGGGCGGCCCGCTCGTCTTCCAATTCCCACCCCAGGACCCACAGGGCCTCGGTGGCACCGCGCGCTTCGTGGAGCGACTCCACGCGTTCCTCTCCGCGCTCCCCAAGGGCCCGCTCTACGCGGTGGAGGTCCGCAACGAGGAGCTGATGACGGAGGGCTTCGCGCAGGCCCTGGCGGACGTGGGCGCCTGTCCCGTGCTCGCGGTCTGGGCCCACATGCCCTCCTTGGGCATCCAGGCCAGGCGCACCCGAGCGCTCGACGCCCGCGCGCTGGTGGTGCGGTGGATGCTGCCTCCGAACCTCGGCTACGAGGAGGCTCGCGCCCGCTACGCGCCCTTCAACCGGCTGGTGGATGAGGACGTCCCCACCCGCGACTTGCTCGCGCGCGCGTGTCTGGCGGCCCTGCGTCGCGAGCGTTCCGTCTTCGTCACCATCAACAACAAGGCCGAGGGAAGTGCGCCACTGTCCGCCATCAAACTGGCGGAACGTATCGTCACGGGGACGGCCAAGGAGGGGGACCAGCGAAGCGTCGCTTCATGAACGGGGCTTGCCACCGAGCACGCCTCTTGCTTACCTCATGGGGCATGAAGTCCGTCCTGCTCGCCGCACTGATGGTCCAGATGACGACAGCCGGTGGCGCTGGCGCGCGGGAGAAGCGCGCGGACGCACACCGCAGCGTGGCCGAGGACGAGGACGTTTCCAGACACCTCTCGGCCCTGAAGAACGAGCTGACCTCCGTATCCGAGCAGTTCAACGCCGCTCGCGAGAGGCGGCGGCTGGAAGCCCAGCAGAAGAAGCGCGAGTCAGGAGAGTGGACGAATGAGCCCGCGTCGCCTGCCCCCGCTGCCAGCAAACGAGCCCTCGCTCCCACCGGAGGGGCCGGAACCCCCGCCCCCTGATGACGAGGTCGTCGAGCTGCCCATCGACGGCACCCTCGACCTGCATTTCTTTCAGCCTCGCGAGGTGAAGCCCCTCGTCATCGAGTACCTCTGGGCCTGCCGCCAGAAGGGGCTGCTCGATGTGCGCATCATCCACGGCAAGGGCACCGGCGCGCTGCGTCGCACGGTGCACACCCTGCTACCGACGCTGGAGGAGGTGGAGTCGTTCCGCCCCGCCTCCGAGTTCGACGGGGGCTGGGGCGCGACGTGGGTGCGGCTCAAGCCGCCAGAGGCTCAGGACAGCCAGAAGTAGGCGGAGGCGATGAGCGCGCGCTTCTCCGCCACCTTCGCCTTCTGGGCGAGCTCGGCGAGCTGACGGTCCTTGGAGGCATAGCGCTTCTCCTCCTCGTTGCGCAGCGAGGACAGCTTGCGGCGGTACTCGCGCTCCATCCGATCCGAGTTCGCCCGGGCCTTGGCGCGCTCCGCGACGTCCTCCACCGTGGTGACCTGCTTGCGCGCGTCGATCCACTGCTGGCGCGCGGCCTCCACGCCTTCGCGGGACTCCATGAGGCAGTCCTCGACGTAGCGGTCCGCGCGCTCCTTGGCCTTGTCCAGCTCCAGCGCGTTGCGGCGCTCGGCGGCGCGGACGATCTCGTCCTTCGCGGCCACCAGCGCCTGCTCCTGCATCAGCTGCACGGACACGGGTGCGGGCTGGCGGCGCTTCTCGTCCTTGGCGGACAGCTTCACGAAGTGCGCGCCGTCCTGGAGGGGCAGGGCGCGGAAGTTGCCCTCGCGGTCCTTCACCAGCACCAGGTGGACCAGCTTCTCCTCGGGCTTGAGGCCCGTCGTCTCGAACTTGTACGCGAACCACCAGCCCTCGCTGCCAGCCAGCCGCGCCAGCCGCGACGGGAGCCCCGAGGCGTCGAGCTGCAGGTAGCTGACGGCGTCCTGCTTGCGCTCCTTGACGGCGTAGGCGGCCTTGGCGATCTCCAGCCGGCCCGAGGTGCGGCTGCCGAGCACGGAGCTGGTGAGCGCGCGCGCCTCCTGCTGCCGCTTCGCGAGGGCCTCCTTGGTCTGCTCGCCCTGGCCCCGCAGGCGGCGGCGGACGTCTCCGTCGAAGCGCTCCAGCACCACCGAGCGCATCTCCGTCATGCGCTTGCTGATGCGCGACTCCATCTCCGTGCGCAGCTTGTCGAAGGCGGCGTTGATGTCCTCCACCTTCCGGCAGCCCTGGTAGATGTCGAGGATGCGGCGCTCGAAGTCCACGCCGCTCTCCAGCGCGCCCAGGATTTCATCCGAGGCGCCGAAGACGCCGTCGAAGAGGTTCAGCTTCTTCTCCAACAGCTCGAACAGGCGCGCGTCCGCCGCGTTCATGCGGTTGAGGAAGTTGATGACCAGCACGTCCCGCTGCTGCCCGTACCGGTGGCAGCGGCCGATGCGCTGCTCCACCCGCTGCGGGTTCCAGGGCAGGTCGTAGTTCACCACCAGGTTGCAGAATTGGAGGTTGAGACCCTCCGCGCCGGCCTCGGTGCAGATGAGGATCTGCGACTTGTTGCGGAAGTCATCCACCAGCGCGCGCCGCTCTTCGGGCGTGCCGGCCATGTCCCCGGACAACAGCGAAATCTTGCCCCGGTAGCCGTTGTCCGACAGCAGATTGAAGAGGTACTGCTGCGTGCGCTTGGACTCGGTGAAGATGAGCGCCTTCTCCGGCCAGCTGTGCGCGCGCATCACCGCGAAGGTGCGATCCAGTCCCCGTTTGAGGGCCTCGCCCTTGGCGTTGACCTTGATGGAGTCCGCCAGGTCCGCGTACTGCCGCAGCTCCCAGACCTCCTGCTCCAGCACGCGGACGTTGGGCGCCTTGGCCGGATCATCCGACCACTCCTCGCCCTCCTCCACGAACTGCTTGGCCTCCTCCGGCTCGAACATCGCCAGGGCCTGCTGCCCCAGCTTCGCCGCGTGCAGGCGCTTCTCCAGGTTGTCCGACAGCCGCCGCAGCGTGGGCGCGATGGCGTACGTGGAGGACGCCAGGAGCTTGCGGTAGCACAGCGTCAGCAACGTCTTCTTGCCGGGTTCGATCGCCGCGGCCTCCGAGCGCTGCAGGTACTCGCTGACCTTCTCGTAGAGGTCGTGCTCCTCGGGCGAGGGCGTGAAGTCTTCCACGATGGAGCGGCGATTCGTGTAGCGGACGTACTCGCGCACCTGCCGGCGCAGCGTGCGCTGGACCACGGGGGCCAGCCGCTCCTTGAGCTCGCCCGCGGCGGCCTCGGACATGCCGCCGCCCTCGTCCACGCGGTAGCGGCTGCGGAAGGCGTGCTCGGGGCCGAGGATCTGCTCGTCCAGCAGCGACATCAGCCCGAACAGCTCCATCAGGTCGTTCTGGAGCGGGGTGGCGGTGAGCAGCAGCTTGGGCTTGCCCGCCAGGGACGCCTTGAGCGCCTGGCCCATCTTGTTGTTGGCGCGGTGGGCGTTGCGCAGGCGGTGGGCCTCGTCGATGACGATGAGGTCCCACTGGATTTCCGACGTCAGGTGCGCCTTGTTGGCCGCGAACGGGTGCGAGCAGATGACGGGGAAGGGCTGGTCGAAGCAGTTGCCGGTGGCCCGCACGGTGCGGCCGTCCACCAGCACACTGTCCAGGTCGAACTTCTCGCGCAGCTCGCTGTTCCACTGCGCGCGCAGCGTGGCCGGCGCGAGGATGAGGATGCGCGTCTTCCCCTCGGCCATCAGCTGGGCGATGACGAGCCCCGCCTCAATCGTCTTCCCCAGGCCCACTTCGTCGCCCAGCATGCAGCCGCCGCGCGACAGCGAGTCGAGCGCGAACATGGCGCCCTCGACCTGATGCGGGTTGAGGTCCACCTTCGCTTCGGACAACGCGCCCGCCAGGCGCTGCTGCGTGTCACCACTGCGCGCCAGCAGCTCCTCGGCCAGCAGACGCTCGTGGAAGTGGGTCAGCGACTGGACCGGCTCGGTGGTCCCCGCCCCGGCGGCGATGGCCGCCGCATCCGCCTCGACTTCCAACCTCAATCCCCTCGCGACCTCCGCCAAGACCGTCTCCATCCGTGCTGTTCCAGGGGGCCCGCCGACAGGGCGGGCGAGAGAGACGCGCCATTTTGTTGACGAAGGCCCTCATGTAAAGGGGGTCGTGTCCGAGGCCGAAAAATCGGCCTCCGCGCGATTGGCATGCTTCTTCGCGAGCGACGCGCGCGCGCACCGTATGTGCACGCCACACGAACTTTCCGCTGGACATATTCGCGAGGCCTACAACAGCCCGCGCGACTTGACGTCCAGGTACACGTTGAGCGCGGCGGCGCCGAAGCCCTGGGCTGGCGCGCGCACCACCAACGCCCCCGCGTCGCGCAGGGTGGTGGCGGTGCGGCGGAACTCGGATTCCAGCCGCGTGGCGGCCTGTCGCGCGTATGCGTCCTGGGCCTCGTCGGGCACGCGCGTGGCCGCGTCGCGCACGTCCTCGTCCAGCAGTGAGGCCACCACGGGCAGGTGCCGTGGACGCAAGGCGAGCGTGCGGGTGAGCAGGCCCGCGGAGGCGTCCGGGTCCACCAAATCCGTGAAGAGCACCACCAGCGTGCGGCGCGTCTGTCGGGCGAAGGCGAAGTCGTAGGCCCGGCCGTAGTCGCTCTCCTCGAGCGCGGCCTCGGCGCGGTAGAGCGACTCGGTGATGAGGCGCAGGTGCTCGTGGCCCTTGCGCGGGGGCAGGTACGTGAGCACGTCGCTGGCGAAGGACATCACGCCCACCACGTCCCCCGCGTCCAGGCCCACGCGCGCCAGCCGCAGCGCCGCGTCCACCGCGTGGTCCAGCTTGCGCCGGCCGCGAACCTTGCCGGCCATGTGTCGGCCGCAGTCGAGCAGCAGCAACATGGGCTGGTGACGCTCGGGTTGCCACGTGCGCACCAGGGTGTTGGCGTGCCGGGCGGAGGCCTTCCAGTCGATGTGCCGGTAGTCGTCGCCGGGGCGGTACTCGCGCAGCGACTCGAACTCGCGTCCCTCCGCGGCGCGGCGGCGCAGGGTGCGCTCGGAGGGGGCGTCCGAGGCGCGCGCCAGGCTCAGCGCCTCGCGTGAGAGCGCGGTGAGGTCCGGATAGATTTTCACCGCCTGCTCCGCGGGCACGCGGACCTGCCGCGCGCACAGGCCTAGCGGGCCGGGCAGCCGCACGTGCACATCACCGAAGCGCGCGTCTCCACGCGAGGGCGGGGTGACGAAGTACGTCATCCTCGGCACGGGCTCGCCGGGGGCGCCTCGGGGCGGCAGCACGACGGACTGGCGGTGGTCGTGGCTCGTGACGACGAGGGGCGGCTCATCGCGCACCTCCACGCGCAGGGGCGAGGTGCCCGTGTCGTGGCGCTCGAGGACCAGGTGCACGGGGTTGCGCGTGCCGGAGGAGAGGATGGGCTCCACGACGCGCGTGACGGTGACGTCGCCGTCGCGAGGCGCGCGCAGGAAGTCCACGATGCACAGCGCGAGCACCGCCACGTCGACGGCCAGCGCGAGCCAGCCGAACGTGGGGCTGGCCACCGAGAGGGCGGCGGGGACGAGCGCCACGGCGAGCAGCGCCACGGCGAGGCCCGTGGGGACCGGGCGGCCCAGGCTCACCGGGGGACCCGGACCCGCTCGAGTGTCTGCTTCAGCACGTCGTCGGAGGTGAGTCCCTCCACCTCGGCCTCGGCCTTGAGCAGCAGGCGGTGGTTGAGGACGCTGCCGGCCACGCCCTTGACGTCATCGGGGGTGACGAAGTCATTGCCCATCAGCGCCGCGCGGGCCTTGGACGCGGCGAGCAGCGCCTGCGCCGCGCGGGGGCTCGCGCCCAGGCGCACGCGGGGATTGGCGCGCGTGTCGCGCACCACGGCGACCACGTACTGGAGGATGGAGTCGTCGCAGGTGACGCGGGCCGCGCGGGCCTGCAGCTCCAGGAGGGTGGGCGCGTCCAGCACGCGCTCGACGGAGGGCACGCGTCCTTCACGCTGGTGGAAGGCGCGCAGCATGGTCGTCTCCGCGTCCGAGTCCGGGTAGCCCACGCGCACGCGCATGAGGAAGCGGTCCAGCTGTGCCTCGGGCAGGGGATAGGTGCCCTCGAGCTCCAGCGGGTTCTGCGTGGCGACGACGAAGAAGTGCGGCGGCAGCGGGTGGGTGACGCCGTCGATGGTGACCTGGCGCTCCTCCATGGCCTCCAGGAGCGCGGCCTGGGCCTTGGGCGGCGTGCGGTTGATTTCGTCCGCCACCAGCACCTCCGTGAAGATGGGGCCCTTCACCAGGCGGAAGGCGTTGTCCTGCGGCTGGAAGACGTTGGTGCCCAGGATGTCCGCGGGCATCAGGTCCGGGGTGAACTGGATGCGCGTGAAGAGCAGTCCCAGCGCGCCCGCCATGCTGCGCGCGGTGAGCGTCTTGGCCACGCCGGGCACACCCTCCAGCAGCACGTGGCCGCGCGCCAGGAAGGCCGTCACCAGGTCCGCGAGCACGCGGGGCTGACCGAAGACGGTGCCGGCGAGCGCGGCGGTGAGGCGGGACAGGGGCGTGGCGTCGGACATGGTGCGCGAGACGGTAGAACGGCCGCGCGCGGCACGGCACCACTTTCGTGGTGGGCGGGCCGCGCGGGCGGAAGGGGCGTCAGTCCTGGCGGCCCTTGAGGCCCAGGAACGCGCCGATGAGCGCGCCCACCGAGCCCAGGATGCCGATGAAGACGCCGAAGCTGGGGGACGAGTTCATCATCTCCGAGTTGCCCACCGGGCTGGGCACCAGCGCCGTGTCCGAGGACACCTTGATGAACACGATGCACCAGATGAGGCACAGGAACGTGGTCAAGAGCTGCGCCATCCACGGCACCACGGGGTTGAGCTTGGGGAAGGTGGCGCGCACTCGCACGCCGATGGCCCCCATCGTCAGCAGCGCGAGCAGGAAGGCGCCGAAGCCCAGGCTCATCAAGCCCAGCGCGTCACCGTCCGCCGCCGTCTCCTTCCACGGCACGAAGCACGACAGGACGACGAGCCCCGCGCTGTAGAAGGCAATCTTGTCGCCGGCGCTCATCGCGCCCAGCAGGTCCCTCGCGTCCTGGATGAGCTCGTCCGGGTCGGCGATGGCGCTGTTGTTCTCGTCGTCGTCGTCGCGCGCGGCGCCGCGGGCCCACGGGTCGGGCCCGGTGGCGGCGGGGGCCGGCGCGGGAGCGGGGGCCGGGGCACGACGCGGGGCCGTGCCGCCCGAGCGCGCGGGGGCGGGGCGGCTGGCTCGCTGCGAGGCGCTCCGGGCGATGTCGTCCACGCTGCGCACGTTGGTGTCGTCCCCACCGGCGGCGGCGGCGGGAGCGGGCCGGGCGCCGGACTTCGCGGGGCGGGGGCGCGCGGGGGCGGGCTTCCGCGCGGGAGGTGGACGGGGGGCTTCGCCGACGCCCGTGTCCTCATCGTTCTCCGCGGGGGGCTCGGCGGAGAGGAACGAGCCGTCGATGATGTAATCGCAGACGGGACAGATGGATGAGTTGGCGGCTACCTTCGAGCCGCAGCCAGGGCAGTTCAGGACCGGCGCTCCTGCTGAGAGATGCGAAGGCGCATCTTCCGGGGCCGGGGCGGACGTGTCAAACGGCACGCGGCCTAACCCCTGGATTTTCGCGGGGAATTGGCCTAGGCCCCAGCCCATGCGCCGCATGAGCCCCGTCCGACTTCCCCACGTCTGCCTGGCCCTCGTCGTCCTGCTCTCCGGTTGTCACCGCGGTGTCCGCGACTCTGATGAGGCGCCCCCGGACCCGGAGGTGATGGCGCGCATCCGGGATTGGGAGGACCGCCGCTCGCTCGGTGACGGGCAGCTCGCGGCGTTGGCCCACGATGCGCCGGACGCGCGAATCCGCGCGCGGGCCTATCGCGCGCTGGCGCGCATCCAGGACCTGGCCACGCTGGACGTGGTGGCGCGGGGGCTGAAGGATTCGGAGCCGCGCGTGCGCGGTGAGGCCGCCTTCGCGGTGGGCGAGCTGGCGTTGGCGTGGGAGGCGCCGACGGACGCCGAGCGCGCGCGCCTGGTGGCGCCGCTGCTCGCGGCCGAGGCGGTGGAGCAGGACGTGGACGCGCGCGACGCGCAGCTCGACTCCCTGGGCCGTGTGGGCACCCAGGACGCGCTGGCGCGGCTCGTCGAGCGCCTGCAGGGCAAGGAGGTCGCGACGGCGGGCAGGGCCGCGCTGGTGCTCGGCGTGGCGGCACGTCGGGGCGGCGCGGCGGTGGTGAAGGATGTCCCGCTCGCCCCCGCGCGGGCGTTGCTCGCGGCCGGGATGCCGGTGGAGGCGCGTTACGGCGCGGCCTATCTGCTCGCCACCGCGAAGCGCGCGGAGGAACTGCCGACGCTGCGCCGCTGCCTCGAGGACGAGGACGCGGACGTGCGCGGCCTGTGCGCGAAGGCCTTCGGCGACGTGGGGGGGCCGGAGGACGCGGTGGTGCTGGGGCGACTGCTGGATGACTCGGTGCCGCGCGTGGCGGCGGAGGCGACGCGCTCACTGGCGAAGCTCGCGGCCACGTGCGGCGGGCCCTGCCTGCCGCTGGACGTGCTGGAGGGACTGACGCCTCGGGCCAAGCGCGTGGCGCGAGGCATGGAGACGCCCGTGCCCACGAGCGCGACGCCTCGGGTGGAGACGCTGGCGCGCTCGGCGGATGGACACCCGTTGCTGGCGCTGGCGCAGCAGGGCCTGCCCGACTTCGGGGCGCCGGTGCTGGTGGCGCTGCGGCTCGCGCTGGCGGACGCGGAGCGGGGCGCGGCGTCGGACATCGCGCGCGCGGACCTGGGCTGGCTCGACTGTCGGCTGGCGGCGGCGTTGGACCGGCAGCGCGGCGTGGTGGCGGACGTGCGCACGTGCGGCTTCGACAAGGTGCCCGAGGACCGCCGGCTGGCCCTGGGCCTGCGCGAGGTGGCGCTCTCCTCGAAGAAGACGCCCGCGGACTTCGCGGTGGGTTACCTGCGCCACCCGGCCGCGCGCGTGCGGCTCACGGCGATGGAAGTCCTCGCCGAGCGTCCCGTGCCCCGGGCCGCGACGGCGGTGAGCGCGCTCCTCCAGGACGAGGACCTGGTGGTCGCCGGCGCCGCGGCCGCGACGCTGGGACTGCTCAAGCCCCCCGCGATGCCGCCGGAACTGGAGGCGCTGGCGGAGCGGGTGCCTTCACAGCCGGACCTCGCGGACCCGGTGGCCGGCGCGCTCGTGGCCCTGCAGGGGCCGGCCGCCGAACCCCGGTTCCGACAGTGGCTGTCGCTCCCTCACGCCAACGTGCGCCGCGTGGCCGCCGAGTCGCTGACGAAGCTCACCGGCCAGCCCGTGCGCTCCGAGCGCGTGGAGCTCCCCGCCTACGCCTTCCGCCCGGAGCCCGCGCCCAAGGGAGCGGGGCTGGTGCTGCGCACGGACAAGGGCGACATCACGGTGCGGCTCGACGCGGACGAGGCACCCCTCACGGCGGGCAACCTGTACGCGCTCGCGCGCAAGGGCTACTTCAACGGCGTCACCTTCCACCGCGTGGTGCCGGACTTCGTCGCGCAGGGCGGAGACCCGCGCGGGGACGGGGAGGGCGGGCCAGGGCACTCCATCCGCTGCGAGATGACCCGCCGGCCGTACACGCGCGGCACGCTGGGCATGGCCCTGTCCGGCAAGGACACGGGCGGCAGCCAGTTCTTCTTCACGCACGCGCCCCAGCCGCACCTGGACGGCCGCTACACGGCCTTCGGCGAGGTGGCCTCGGGGCTGGACGTGGTGGACGCGCTGCTCGAGGGCGACGTCATCCGCGAGGTCAGCCCGGTGACGCTGTCGCCCTGACGGCGGTGGTTCAGGCGCCGCTCGCGCGGGCGAGCGGTGCGGGGACACCCAGCGGGTGGCTGCGCCAGCGCAGGTTCTCCTCCTCCTCGAGCTGCTCCACCTGGTGGCGGATGCGCTGCCACTCCGTCTCGGGGATGCGCAGGAACGCATCCGCCAGGTTCGGGTCGAACTGGGTGCCCGAGCACCGGCGAATCTCGTCCCGCGCCACGCTCATGGGCCGCCCCTTGCGGTAGGGCCGGTCCGAGGTGATGGCGTCCACCGTGTCAGCGAGGCAGAAGATGCGCGCGCCGATGCTGATCTCCTCGCGGGACAGCCCCTGGGGATAGCCCTTGCCGTCCCAGCGCTCCTGGTGCTGCAGGACGATGAGCGCCGCCTCGTGCAGGTAGGGCATCTTCGCCATCATCCGGTAGCCGAACTCCGGGTGCTTGCGCATCTCCACCCATTCGTCCGGCGTCAGCGGCCCGGGCTTGAGCAGGATGGAGTCGCGCACGCCAATCTTGCCGATGTCGTGCAGGAGCGCTCCCTGCTCCACCACGTCCAGCGCGGCGCCCACCAGGCCCACCTCCTCCGCCAGCCGCCGCGAGTACAGCGCCACCCGACGCGAGTGCCACTGCGTCTCCGTGTCGCGGTAGTCCAGCGCGCTGATGAGCCCATCGAGCAGCCCCGTGGTGCGCTCCACCACCCGACGCTCCAGGTCCTGGTTGATGGCCACCAGCTCCGCGTTCTTCTCCGCCACCTCGCGCGTCAGCCGCTCGTTGGCCTCCACCAGCCGGTAGTGCTCCACGGCCTGCCGCACGCTGCTCGTCAGCTCGCTGAGCGACCACGGCTTGCCGAGCAGCCGGAACACCTCGCCGCGGTTGACCGCCTCGGAGGCGATTCGGAAGTCCGCCGCCGCCGTGAGCATCAGCCGCACCGCCTTGGGGTTCTTCTCCCTCAGCGCGCCCAACAGCTCGATGCCGTTGAGGTACGGCATCATGAAGTCCGTCAGCACCACGCAGAAGCCCACCTCGCGGGCGGCGAGCGCGGGGTCACTGTGCGTGACGACGTCATAGCCTTCCGTCTGGAGGATCCGGGAGAGCGCGGCGAGGATGAGCACGTCGTCATCCACCACGAGGATGCGGTCCATGTTGGAGGGTCTCCGGGGGATTTTGGGCCTGTCTTTCTTTATACAGCCTTGTCGCGCACCCAAACAGGGCCCCCCCGACGGTTTTGCGCGCGCAAGCCCCGGAAATCCTTGAAGGTTCTCGCATTGCGCAAGATGCGCGGAACCAAGTGATGCTTGCCTGCCCGCCAAGGTGTGATTTATGGTGCGCGGCAAGGCTGCGTTTCAACGCTAACCCCTTGGAATCCTGGAGCAATCTCCGATGGCTAGAGCCCCAGCAGGGCCGGTGCCGGTGGTCGTGATGGGGCTGGGATTCATCGGGCAGGAGATTGCCAAGGCATCCCTGTCCAGCCCGGAAGTGGAATTGATTGGGGCCGTGGATACCCATCCCTCCCTGGTCGGTCGCCCCTTGGGTGACGTGCTGGGAGGTCCGGCGCCGCGCGTGAAGGTGGTGGACTCGCTGGAGAAGGCGGTGGGCCGGCGCAAGGGCGTGGTGCTGCTGCACGCCACGGGCTCACGGCTGCCGCAGGTGATGGAGCAGCTGCTCGCGGCCATCAAGCTGGGCCTGCCCGTGGTCAGCACGTGCGAGGAGCTGGCCTTCCCCTATCTCAACTACCCGGAGCTGGCGGACAAGCTGGACGAGGCCGCGCAGCGCGCCGAGGTGGCGGTGCTGGGCGCGGGCGTCAACCCGGGCTTCATCATGGACCGGCTGGTGGCCACGGCCGGGCAGGTGTGTGGGCCCGTGCGGCGCGCCACCGTCACCCGGGTGGTGGACGCGCGCACCCGCCGTGAAGCGCTGCAGCGCAAGGTGGGCGCGGGGTTGAGCGAGGAGGAGTTCTTCGAGTTGGTGGATGGTGAGCAACTCGGCCACGTGGGGCTGGTGGAGTCGGCGGCACTCGCGGCATTGGGGCTGGGGTTGGATTGTGATGACTACGAGGAAGAGGTAGCCCCCGTCTTCGCCGAGGAGGACATCTCGGGCGGAGCGTTCGCGGTGAAGAAGGGACGGGTGGCGGGCATGTTCCAGTCGGTGGTGGGTTTGGAGGACGGGCAGGAGCGGGTGCGGCTGGAGCTGACCATCGCCGTGGGGGCAGAGGACCCGAAGGACCGCATCGAAATCGATGCGGACCCTCGATTGGTGCTGGAAATCCCGGGGGGAGTGGCGGGCGACCGGGCCACCGCGAACGCGCTGGTGAATGCCGCGCCACGCTTGACGGCCGCCGAAGCTGGGCTCCTCACGGTGCTCGAGCTTCCGGCCGGACGCTAGTCAGGAGAGGGATAATGCTGGACAAGAATGCGATCGGCCGTGCCTCGCCGCCGACGCTGAACGAAGTGGAGAAGGGGGCCATCCGCCGCTTCGCGGAGGCCATCGGCGACTACAACCCCATCTACTACGACGAGGAGTACTCTCGGGCCTCCGGTTACCCCACCATCATCGCGCCGCCCACCTTCCCCGCGTCCTTCCATTCGGCCGCGGACCTGAGGGAGCTGCTCGGGGTGGGCATCAAGAGCCTGCTCCACGCGGAGCAGGGCTTCGAGTACGAGCGCCCCATCTTCGCCGGAGACCGCATCTACGTCTCCACGCGCGTGGCGGACGTCTCCGAGCGTCAGGGCCCGTCGGGGAAGATGGACATCGCGGTCATCGAGGACGAAGGCCGCGACGAGGAAGGCAACCTGGTGTTCCGAGCCCGCCGGACGCTCGTGGTCCGCGCCACCAAGGAGACCCCGTGATGCCCGCGCGCAAGCTCTACTTCGAGTCCATCCGCGTCGGGGACGAGCTGCCGGCCCTGGCCAAGGCCCCCGTCGACCGCGTCCAGCTGTCCCGGTACGCGGGCGCCTCGGGGGACTACAACCCGGTCCACGTCGATGAGATCTACGCCAAGAGCGTGGGCATGCCGAGCGTCTACGCCCCCGGCATGCTCGTCATGGGCATGCTCGGCCAGCTCATCAGCGACTGGGCCCGCGGCGGCCAGATGCGCCGCTACAACGTGCGCTTCAACAAGATGGTCTGGCCGGGCGACACCGTCGTCTGCAAGGGCCGGGTGAGCAACCGCCACGGCACCGGCGGCCGCTACTACGTCGAAATCGACCTGTGGGCGGAGAACCAGCGCGGTGAGCTGGTGATGAAGGGCGGCGCGCACATCCAGCTCTTCTATTCGCTCGAGGACGAGAACCGTCAGCGCTCGGGTCAGAGCCCCATCGTCATCGAGGTGCCCCGCGAGAGCCTCGCGGCCCCCGTGCCCACCCCCAGCAGCGCCGGCGGGGTGAGCGAGGCGTCGGTCGCCTCCGAGGACGAGGAGGATGACGACGAGGACTCGGACGAGCGTCCGGCCGGTGCCTCCTCCAAGAAGACGGCCCCCCGGGAGAAGCCCGCCGCCAAGACGGCGACACTCCCCTCGGCCAAGAAGGTCAAGAAGTAGCGCTTTGCAGACCTGCGGTGAGGGGCAGACGGGTTGCCCCTCAACGCAGGGTGTCATTCAGGGTTGACTCAAAAATCAGTCGCCGCCACACTTCCTGTGTCTCAATTTCGCGCCGCTGACCCGAGGCCCTCCCTGGAGGGTGGGCAGCGAGCCGTCACGCAGGAGTGGCCATGTCCGCCGGCATCAACACCTACAAGACCGACCTCCGAGAGATCTTCTTCACGTTGTTCGAGCAGTTCGGCTTCGGCCAGGTGGCTGGTCAGGCGCCGTACGACGCCTGGGGCCCGGACGAGGCCAAGGCGGTGCTGACGGAGACGTACCGCTTCGCGCGCGAGGTGCTCGGGCCCCTCAACTCGGTGGGTGATCGCGAGGGCTGTCGGGTGGAGAACGGCTCGGTCTTCACGCCCACGGGCTTCAAGGACGCGTGGAAGAAACTCTACGAGCAGGGCTTCAAGACGGTGGCGGTCAGCCCCGAGCACGGCGGCCAGGGCGCGCCGATGATGCTGCAGGTGACGGTGGAGGAGCTGCTATCGGGCGCCAACACGGCCTTCAACATGTACCCGGGTCTGTCCTTCGGCGCGGCCGAGGTCATCGCGGAGTGCGGCACGAAGGAGCAGCAGCACCTGTTCGTGGAGCGCATGCTCAACGGCACGTGGGGCGGCACCATGTGCCTGACCGAGCCGCACGCCGGCTCCGACGTGGGCGCGGCCAAGTCCACCGCGCGCCGCAACGGTGACGGGACGTACAACATCAAGGGGACGAAGATCTTCATCTCCGGCGGCGACCACGACATGGCGGAGAACGTCATCCACCTGGTCCTCGCGCGCATCGACGGCGCGGCGCCCGGCACCAAGGGCCTGTCGCTGTTCATCGTCCCCAAGCTGCGCATCGGCAAGGACGGCAGCTCCGGCGCGTCCAACGACGTGTCGGTGGGCTCCATCGAGCACAAGATGGGCATCAACGGCTCGGCCACCTGTGTGCTGAACTTCGGTGAGAGCGACGGCTGTCTGGGCGAGCTCGTCGGCACCGTCGAGCACGTCGGCATGAGCCAGATGTTCAAGATGATGAACGGCGCGCGCATCGCCGTGGGCATCCAAGGCGTCGCGCTGGCGAGCGCCGCCTACTACAACGCGGTGGACTACGCGAAGGACCGCAAGCAGGGCTCCCACTTCACCAAGTGGAAGGACCCCACCGCGGCGCGCGCGGCCATCATCGAGCACCCGGACGTCCGCCGCATGCTGCTGGACATCAAGTCCCACGTGGAGGGCATCCGCGCGCTGGTCATCAAGCTGGCGCACCACCTGGACAAGGCGCGGCAGCTGGCGGGCAAGGACGACGAGGCGGCCACCTACCACAAGGGCCAGGTGGAGCTGCTCACCCCGCTGGTGAAGTCCTACGGCTCCGACCAGTCCTACCGCCTGTGCTCGCAGGCCATCCAGGTGTACGGCGGCGCCGGCTACATCCAGGACTACCCGGTGGAGCAGTACACGCGTGACTCGAAGATCTTCTCCATCTACGAGGGCACCAACCACATCCAGGCCATGGACCTGGTGGGCCGCAAGCTGGGTCAGGCCGGCGGCGCGCACTTCCAGCAGTTCATGGGCGACGTGGGCGCCTTCGTCGAGGCCAACCGCGAGCACGCCGTGTACGGCGAGGCCGTGAAGATCCTCGCGAGCGCCCAGGAGGCGCTGATGTCCAGCGCGATGACGGTGTTCGGCTGGTCGCAGGACGGCGGCAAGTTCCCGCTGATTCCCCTGTCCGCCAACCGCTTCCTCAACATGATGTCCGAGGTCGCCGTGGGCTGGCTGCTGCTGGACGCGGCGCTCATCGCGGAGAAGGCCAAGGCGGAGCTGTCCGCGGACCACCCGGACCGCGCCTTCTACGACGGCAAGAAGTACAGCGCGCTGTTCTACGCGCGCAACGTGCTGCCCAACGTCGAGCAGGCCGCGCGCCTCATCGCCCTCGAGGACACGTCCCCGATGGAGATCACCGACGCGGCCTTCGCGTCCGTCTGAGCGGCAGGCTCGCTCCTGAAGTCGAGGCGCCCCAGGTGAATGGGGCGCCCACCTGAAACACTCGAGGCCACCCTGGGGAGCCCAAGCTTCCCGAGGTGGCCTCGATGATTTTCAGCGGTGTGCCGTGGAACGGGGCGTCAGTCGCCCTCGCGCACGCCGATGGCGAGCTGTCCCAGGCCGGCCTTCTTCGCCAGCTCCATCACCTGGACGACGGTGCCGTGGGGCACGCCCTCGTCGGCCTGGACGATGACGACGGTGTCCGGGTCCTTCTGCTTGGCCTCGTCGAAGGACTTCTGCAGCTCCTCCTGGGTCACGACGTTGCCGGCCAGCACGAAGCGGCCGTCGGCGAGCACCGCCACCGACAGGTCCGTCGTCTTCGCGGTGACGTCCGCCGCGCCGCCCTTGGGCAGGTTCACCTTGAGGCCCGCCTTCGCGCCGCCTCCCGGGCCCTGCTGGACGATGACCGAGCTGGTCACCATGAAGATGATGAGCAGCACGAGGAAGATGTCGGTGAGCGGGGTGATGTTGATCTCCGCGAAGACGCCTTCATCGCCGTCGTCGGACCCCGGTGTCTTGCCCATGGCCATGGTGCGTTCCTTCCGGGCTTCAGGCCGGCTGCGAGTCGGCGCGGGGAGTGGCCGGGGCGTCGGGGCGGGGCGAGGGCTCCGGAGGAGGTCCCCCCGCGGCGCGCTCCTTGAGCAGCTCCGCGAACTCGTCGCCCATCAGCCGCAGCTCCACCAGCACGCGCGACAGCCGGGCTTGGAAGTAGTTGTAGAAGACCATGGCCTGCACGGCGACGAGGATGCCGACGGCGGTCGCCACGAGCGCTTCGGAGATGCCGGTCATCACCGCCGCGCTGCCGCCGGTGCCGCCCGCCTCCACGTCCAGGCCCAGGTCCTTGAACGAGCGCATGATGCCCGCCACGGTGCCGAACAGGCCCACGAAGGGGGTAATCGAGCCGATGGTGGCGAGGATCCACAGGTTGCGCCGCAGCTTGAGGCCCACCTGCGCGCGCTCGCGCTCCACGGCGGCCTCCACGCCCGCGCCGCCCGTGCCCCGGCTGCGCTCCCAGCGGTCGAAGCCCGCGAGGAAGATGTCGGCGGCCACGGAGTCGGAGCGCTCGGCGGCGGTGCGGGCCGCGGCCACGTCGCCGCGAAGCAGGTGCTTGCTGACCGCCTCGCCCAGCAGGCGCGAGCGCTCGCTCACCCCCCAGAGGGCGATGATGCGCTCCACGGCCACGACGAGCGCGGCGACGGAGGCCAACAGCAGCAGGGCCAGGGTGACTCCGCCCAGGCGGAGGTAATGCAGGATGTCGTTCAGGCTCATTGGTGGGTGACCCGGCAGGGCGCCATGGCCCAGACTAGGACATATGAACCGCGCAGCCGCCGCAATCTTCCTGGGAGTGCTCTGTTCGGGTTGCCCCAAGCGCATCGAGTTCGGCCCCGAGGGCCAGCTCACCGACGCGGATGTCGTCTACCAACGTGTCCGGGCGAACCAGGAGAACGTCGTGACCCTCGAGGGGGACGCGAAGCTGCGCGTCGAGTCCCCCCAGCAGAGCGGCACCATCGGCATGTTCCTCGCCGTCACCCGGCCGGCCCTCCTGCACCTGGAGACGTTCGACTTCTTCAACCGGCCCCTCGCCTCCCTGGTGGGGGACGGCTCGCGCTTCGGCCTGTATCAGGCCCAGACACATACCTGGTACCAGGGGCCGGCGAGTCCGCAGAACGTCTCGCGCTTCCTCCCCGTGGTCCTCCCGGGCGAGGAGCTGGTGGCCATCCTGCTGGGCCAGGTGCCCCTCATCCCGCCCGAGCGCAAGACGCTGGAGCTGGACGCGAAGGAGGGCGTCTATGTGCTCACGCTCCATCAAGGGGCGGCCACCCAGGTGCTACAGGTTCACCCCAAGTACTTGCGCGTGGTGCGCAGCCAGGTGCGGGGCGTGCCGGGGTACGACCTGGCGTTCGACGATTTCCTGGAGCGCGGCGGGCTCATCTTCCCGGGCAAGGTGGAGCTGGACGCGAAGCAGGCCCAGACGAAGCTCCAGGTGCGCTACCAGCAGATCAAGCTCAACGCCCGGCCGGACCTGACGCTCTACGAGCTGACCCCGCCGGAGGGGGCCAAGGTCGTCGAGGTGGATGACTCCGGGCGTGAGCAGTCCCTCGGTCCCCCCGAGTCGCCGGTACCCCCGGCGCCGGGTTCCTGACCGGCCAGGCACGGAAGAAGGAGCGCGACGGCTGGACTCGGGTAGAGTGGCCCCCACGACATGGCACAGATCAAGCTTGGAGAATTGCTGATCAAGGCGAATGTGCTCCAGGAGAGCCAGCTCAAGGCCGCGCTCGCCGAACAGGCGAAGTGGGGCGGCAAGCTCGGCGAAATCCTGGTGCGGATGAGCCTCGTCTCCGAGGACATCCTGGTGCGGGCGCTGTCCAAGCAGCTCGGGATGCCGGCCGTCAACCTGGACGCGGTGCAGGTGGTCGCGCCGCACGTGAAGGCGAAGATTCCGGCGCAGACGGCGCGCGACTTCTCGGTGCTGCCGCTGCAGCTGCGCGACGAGGGCAAGACGCTGGTGGTGGCGATGTCGGATCCGCTCAACGTGCGGATGCTCGACGAGCTGCGCGCCGTGACGAAGTGCCGCATCATCCCCAACGTCGCCGGCCGCACCTCCATCGCCCGGGCGTTTGCTCGCATGTACGAGCAGAACATGGAGCTGGAGGACGCGGACACCAACTTCAAGGTGGTGGACGCCCAGGGCCGCACGGTGGTGAAGAACCTCAAGGACATCGACCCGGCGGCGGCCGCTGTCGCCACGGCTCCGGCGCCCAAGCCCGCCCCCGCCGCGCGCCCGCCGCCTCCCGTGGCGGAGGCCCCTCGCGCGGCGTCGGGCGGTGGAACCCCGGCGGACCTCCTGCGCAGCGTGGAAGAGGTGCAGCGCAAGGAAGTGGCGGCCCTGAAGGCCATGGTGGAGCTGCTCATCGAGAAGAACGTCTTCTCCCGCGATGAGTACCTCGCGAAGGTCAAGCGGTAGCTCTGCCTTATGCGCAAGAAGATTGGCGAGCTGCTCGTCGAGTCAGGCGTGGTGACGGCGGAGCAGGTGAGGGTGGCGCTCGGGCAGAAGGGTGCTCCGGGGAACATGCGGCTGGGCGAGGTGCTGGTGGCGCAGGGAGCGTGCGCGCCCCTCCACGTCGCCCGGGCCCTGGCCGTGCAGCACGGGCTGCCCTTCATCGAGCTGCCGGATGAGATTGCGCCAGCGGTGTCGTCGCTGGTGTCGTTGGACTTCCAGGCCGAGCACCGGGTGCTCCTCTTCCGGATGGAGGTGGAGGGCCGCAGCGAGCGCGTCCACGTCGCCGTGGAGGACCCGGGGGATTTGACGTTGGTGGATGAGCTGCGCTTCCAGCTCCGCAAGCAGGTGCGGGTCTTCGTCGTCGCGTCGGACGACCTGGACACCGCGCTGGCTCGGGCGCGGGGAGAGCCGCTGGACATCGTCGAGGCGGAGCCGCTGTACGAGGAGGAGGGCGCAGGTCCTCTTCCCGTGGCCGCGGGAACGCCACTGGAGTGGGAGATGCCGGAGACGCCGAAGCCCCCCGCAGCGAGACCGCCCCCCGCCGCCCCCGCGGCCCGTCGTCCTGGGACGCCGCCGCCTCCGCCCGCCGAGGCCCTTGGCGGCCCGGGAGGTGATTCGCTGGATGACCTGCTCGGCGTGAAGCCGCCTCCGCCGCCCCGGCCTCCGCCGCCTCCCGTGCTCGAGGTGGAGGACGGCAAGCCGCGCGTCCCGGTGGTGATGTTCGGTGGCGCGGCGAAGGGCTCGCAGCCCGCGCTGGCGCTCACGCCCACGCCGGACTTCTCCGACGACGACCTGGCCATCCTGGATGACCTGGAGCGCATGTCGCGGGGCGACGAGGCGGTGCTGGACACGGAGAAGGTGAAGCCCGCGCGCATGGTGGCCAGCCTCATCCGCCTGCTCATCCGCAAGGGGCTCATCCAGGAGGTGGAGTTCCTGGAGGAGCTGGCGAAGAAGTGACCTCCGTCGCGTCGCCCTCGGCGGAGGGGCCCCTGCTGGATGTCCGGGGGCTCACCGTGGAGCTGTCGCGGGAGGACGGTCCGGTGCGCGCGGTGGACGGGGTGTCCTTCGCGCTGCCTCCTGGCGGCACGCTGGGCGTGGTGGGGGAGAGCGGCTGTGGCAAGAGCCTCACCGCGCTGTCCGTGCTGCGACTCGCGCCCCAGCCGCCCGTGCGGGTGGCGGGCGGCGAGGTGCTCTTCGAGGGACGCGACCTGCTGACGCTCCCCGAGGAGGAGCTGCGGCGCGTGCGTGGACGCCACGTGGCCATGGTGTTCCAGGAGCCGATGACGTCGCTCAACCCCGTCTTCACGGTGGGCGAGCAGATTTCGGAGGGCGTGAGGCTGCACCTGGGCGCCTCGCGCTCCCAGGCACGCGAGCGCGCGGTGGAGATGCTGCGGCAGGTGGGCATCCCCGCGCCCGGCGAGCGCGTGGACGCGTGGCCCCATCAGCTCTCCGGAGGCATGCGGCAGCGGGTGATGATTGCGATGGCGCTGGCGTGCGACCCGTCGCTGCTCATCGCGGACGAGCCCACCACCGCGCTGGACGTCACCATCCAGGCCCAGATTCTCGACCTGCTCAAGCGCCTGCAGGCCGAGCGCGGCATGGCGGTCATGCTCATCACCCACGACCTGGGCGTCGTCGCCGAGAGCTGTGACACGGTGGTGGTGATGTACGCGGGGAAGGTGGTGGAGCACGCGCCCGTGCGCGAGCTGTTCGCCCGTCCGGCGCATCCGTACACCGCGGGGCTGTTGCGCTCGCTGCCCGCGCTGGGCGGAGAAGTCGACGCAAGCGCTCGCGGCCCCAAGCGGCGGCTGAGGGCCATCCCCGGCATGGTGCCCGCGCTCGGACGACTTCCCACCGGCTGCGCCTTCCGCGAGCGGTGTGAGCGGGCCACCGAGGAGTGCTCGCGCGTGGCGCCGGTGCTCGAGCTCAAGCGGGGCTCGCAGCGCGCCGCCTGTCATCATCCGGTGCCCGCGCCATGAGCCCCGTCGAGCCGCTGCTCCAGGCGAGGGACGTCCAGGTGCATTTCCCCGTGCGCTCGGGGATGTTCCAGCGTGTGCGCGGCGCGGTGAAGGCGGTGGACGGCATCAGCCTGGACGTCTTCCGGGGCGAGACGCTGGGCCTGGTGGGGGAGAGTGGTTGCGGGAAGAGCACGTTGGGGCGAGCGCTCTTGCGACTGGTGGAGCCCACGGCGGGCTCCATCCGCTTCGATGGGCAGGAACTCACCGGCCTGTCCCAGCGGAAGCTCAGGCCGCTGCGCCGGCGGATGCAGCTCGTCTTCCAGGACCCGTACGCCTCGCTCAACCCGCGCATGACGGTGCGCGAGCTCTTGGGAGAGCCCTTCGACATCCACGGCCTGGCGCGCGGTCCGGGAGAGAAGGAGCGCGAAGTCCTCGCGCTGCTCGACGCGATGGGCCTGCCCCGCGAAGCGCTGGGGCGGCTTCCCCACGAGTTCTCCGGAGGGCAGCGACAGCGGCTGGGCATTGCCCGGGCCATCGCGCTGCGTCCAGACCTGGTGGTGGCCGACGAGCCCATCAGCGCGCTGGACGTCTCCATCCAGGCGCAAATCGTGAATCTGTTGGTGGACCTCCAGCGTGAGCGCGGGCTCACCTATGTGTTCATCGCGCACGACCTGAACATCGTCGAGCACGTGTCCACGCGCGTGGCGGTGATGTACCTGGGGCGCATCGTCGAGCTGGCCCCTTCGGACGTGTTGTATCGCCGACCGCGCCACCCCTACACGCAGGCGCTGCTCGCCGCGGTGCCGGTGCCGGACCCGTCGCGGACCCGGACGCGTCTGCTGGTCCCAGGGGAGCCGCCGTCACCGCTCGCGCCGCCCCCCGGCTGCACGTTCCATCCGCGATGTCCCCACGCCATCGAGCGGTGTCGACGCGAGTCGCCTCCCTTGTATCCGCTGGACTCGGGGCACTTCGCCGCGTGTTTCCTGGCGGAGGACGAGTCGCGGCGGGCTTCTCCCACTCCCCCCTCCGGAGGTAGCGACGGTGTTCTGGCTCAGTCACCATCACCCGGATGAGTACAACCGCACGTACCTCTTCGGCGGGTTGAGGCTCTGCGCCCGCTGCCTGGGGACCTACCCGGTGATGCTGGCCGCGCTGGTGGCGCTGTTCGTCGTGCGCGCCCCGCTCGGCTGGGACTGGGATGTGCCCGTCGTGCTGCTGCTCACGTTGCCCGCGTTGGTGGACTGGGCGGTGGGGCGCTTCCGGCCCGCGGCGGGCTCCAACGCGGTGCGCACCTCGACGGGCATCCTGCTGGGGCTGGCGCTCGCCCGCTCGCTGCACGTCCACCTCCAGCGGCCCCTGCCTGGCGTACTGCTGGCCCAGGCGGCGCTGGTGACAGGGGTCGCGCTCCCTGTCATTCTGGCCACTTACCGGAGACCACGACCGGATTAGACCCTCGCGCGCTGTCGTCCGTTATGACGGCACGGGTTGAGGGTGGGCCGGAAGTGAGCGTGGCTCCACGAGCGATGGGGGAGAGTTGGGACCGGAGACCTCAGACGAGCGCCTGATGCTCGCCTTCCAGGCGGGGGACGCTCGTGCGTTCGAGGCGTTGGTGCGAAGGCATCGGACACCGGTGTTCAACTTCATCCTGCGCTTCGTCGGGCAACGCGCGCGGGCGGAGGACGTGCTGCAGGAGACGTGGCTGAAGGTCGTACGCAGCGCCGGCGAGTATCAGGCGAAGGCCCGGTTCACCACCTGGGTCTACACCATCGCGAGGAACCTCTGTGTGGACAGCGCGCGCAAAGAAAGCTACCGCCAGGCCGCGTCCCTGGAGTCGCCAGTGAATGGTGCTGACGGCGAGGACGGGCGGGCGCTCGCGGATGCGCTGCCGGACGGTGGCGCCAGTCCCGAGCGTGGCGCGCACAACGCGCGGCTGCGGCCCCTGTTGGAGCGGGCCCTGGCGGCGCTGCCGGAAGAACAGCGCGAGGTGTTCATCCTGCGTGAGTACAGCGGCATCCCGTTCAAGGACATCGCCGACGTGACGGGCGTCTCGGAGAACACGGTGAAGAGCCGGATGCGCTACGCGCTGGACGGCTTGCGTCGCCGGTTGGCCGAGCTGGGCGTGGATGGCGACCTCGTCGAGGATGGAAGGACGGTGGTGGGATGAAGCCGCAGAACCTCCATGCTCACGAGGACCGGCTCCTCGACTTCGCCTATGGCGAGCTCTCCACGTCAGAAGCCCAGGTAGTGGAGTCGCACTTGCAGGGCTGTGCGCGCTGCACCCAGGCGCTGGACGACATCCGTGGCGTGCGCGTCACCATGTCGCAGCTCTCCGAGGAGCCGGCGCCGGACGCGGGCCTGGAGTCCCTGCTGGCCTACGCGCAGCAGTCCGCGCGCCGGGCCGCGGCCGGCCCCGAGCCCAAGCCCTCCCGCTGGCGCCGCTGGATGTTGCCCGTCGTGGGGCTCGCCTCGGTGGGCGCGCTGGGCATCGTCTCGTTCATGGCCGTCTCGCCCGACCTGACCCGCCCCAACCTGGCGCAGGTGGAGGCCCGGGTGGTGAAGGCGGAGCCGTCCTCGGTGGACGCCCCTCCGCCGCCGACCGCGGGCATGGCCCCGGCTCCGGCCGCGGCGGCGTACGCGGAATCGGCACAGTCCGCCGAGGCGGAGCGCGAGCAGGCGGATGCCCGGCTCATGCAGGAGACCCGGGAGCGCAACGCGTTCGGCGAACGGCAGAACCAGATGGCCCGCCGCGCGGAAGGATGGGACCAGGACGGCAGTGGAGGCGGAGTCGGCTCGGTGAGCCCCCGCGAGGCGTCCAGGTCCAAGTCGAAGGGCGCGCCCTCGCTGCCTGCGGCTTCGATTCCGGTGATGCCGAAGGCCGCGCCGAAGGACCTGGAGAAGCGCTCCGCTCAGAGCGACGAGCTGTCCCCCGTGATGGAGGCATCGCAAGGGAAGGTGGCTCGCCGGGAGTCGCTGCGGCTCGGGGGCTCGAGCTCGGCGAAGAAGGAGGCCAGCGCGGCCATGGACGACGCGTTGCCAGCGGGCGCCGCGTGGGAGGAGGCAGAGGGCGCCCCGGCGATGGAGTCCGCCGCGGAGCCGCTGCCCCAGGCCGTCGTCGCCCAGCCTCCGCCGGCACCGCCCAAGGACGATGCCAGCATCGAACGTTCGCTCGCCTCGAGGTCGGCGCCGGCGCCGGCGAAGTCGCAGGAGGCGCCCCTGGTGATGCGGCCCACGAGTCCCAAGGCGCCTGCGGCGGCCCCCGAGGCCGCGAAGGAGGACAAGGCCCAGCGTCCCTCCGTCCGCGAGCTGTCGCTCAAGGCCGAAGCCGCGTTCCGGGATGGCGACCGGGCCCGGGAGGCGGGTCTTTTGAACCTCGCCTTGAACGCAGGCGCCTCCGGGACGGAGCGTACGGGTTTGCTCAACCGGCTGTGCGATGCCGAGCTCGCGCTGGGACGCCGACGTGAGGGGTTGGCCGCGTGTCGACAGGTGATCCAGGAATCTCCGGGCTCCAGCGCCGCACAGGCGGCCCGGCGGCGCCTGAGTCGCGAGGCTGACTCGGTTGAAACACCTTCCGAGCCTTCCCAACCCACGCCGTAAGCCCGCGCGATTTTTCAATAAATGGGAGGCTGAAACCGTCCTGCGGTGTCCATTTGACCGATGCGTCCCGAGGGCGCTGATCGAGATAATGGCGCCATGGGAATGGAACAGGAAGAGCGGCCGCGAAAGGCGGCGGGCCGCCAATCCGGGCAGGCGGCGGTCGAAGCGGCGATGATCATGCCGCTCGCGGTCTTCATGACGCTGGGCATCATCCAGCTGACGCTGATTCAGCACGCGAAGCTGATGACCGAGTACGCCGCGTACCAGGCCGCGCGCGCCGGCATCGTGTGGAACGGCAACAACGAGCGCATGCATGACGCGGCCATCGTCGCGCTGCTGCCGACGTTGGGGCGCACCGACGACATCGGCAACCTGGCGAAGACCTTCGCCATCCATCAAATCTACGACTCCGCGATGCGCACGCTGAACTTCGGCGGCGGCGTGGTTCCTCGCACGGTGAACGGCTCGAACCTGTTCGGCCTCATCCGCGTGGACACCATCAACCCGGCGTACTTCACGCCCATCGACACCATCTGGAAGCTGCGCAGCGGCTACAACTGGCAGGAGCTGGACTTCGACGGCGCGGACAGCTTCCCGGAGGTCCCGTCGCTGGAGAACAACATCCGCAAGTTCTTCAACCTGCCGGAGCCGGACAACTCCGAGCTCGTCTACCGGAAGGCCACGCGGCTCACCATCCGCCTGCGCTACTTCTACGAGATGAAGGTCCCGTTCGCGAACTGGATCATCTTCACGTCCTGGTACGCGTCCAACGCCCAGGTGGCCCTGCGTGGCGCCATCGACCGCGCGACGCTCGCGCCCCGGGCCAACATGATGTCCGACGGCGGCAACCTCACGCCGCTGGCCGCCCTGGCCAAGGGCATCGACCACGAGCAGGGCTACAACTCGCTGTACCCCGCCGAGATGTGGGTGCTCTGGGGCCTGGCCACCGGCAGCATCCCGTTCGTCTCCAGCCTCGTCGGCAAGCGCTACTTCATTCCGCTGTCGGCCACCTACACCATGCGCATGCAGTCCAACTTCCACCGGAAGTGGATCATGCACCTCAACCCCGACTGGGGCCTGTAAGAGGACGCACGCACCATGTTCACTCGAATCCTCCGACAGAGCTTCCAGCGCCAGGAGGGCCAGGCCCTCATCCTGGCCGCCTTGATGGTGTTGGTGATGTCCATCGCCGTGCTGACCACGGTGAACATCGGCCACACCGTGCACGAGCGCGTGCGCCTGCAGAACACCGCGGACGCCGCCGCCTACTCGATGGCCGCCATGGAGGCGCGCGCGTTCAACTTCTACGCGTACGCCAACCGCACGCAGGTGTCGCACTACGTGTCGGCCATGATGTGGCACTCGCTCATCTCGGTCATCTACTCGGCCGAGGCGTTCTTCACGGACCTGTTCGGGTTCATGAAGACGCTCAACCCGTGCGCGGGCAAACGCAAGAAGCTGTGGATCGTCTTGTGTCCCATCATCGAAGTGATTCCGTACGTGGGACAGGTCATCAAGGCCGTGAACAAGATCATGACCTTGTACAAGACGGTCTTCCTGCAGCCGTTCCAGCGCATCCTCAAGGCCGCCAACCCCGACAAGTGGTTGGGCAAGTTCTTGATTCCAGCGCATCGGGTGCTCAATGGCGCCATGTACTTCATGTCCCAGGCGGTGATGATGTCCGCGTCGACACACGTGACGCAGACCACGCAGGGCGTGCTGGACGCGAACGACACCAAGCTCAACTCGCTGGCCAGCCAACTGGCGACGGGCATCTATAGCCAGTGCCTCTTCAGCCAGGCGCACAACTCGCACGCGGGCGGCAAGCCCCTGAACCCGGGCACGTGGAAGAACCCGTTCGGCGCGCTGGACGTGACGAAGTACAAGGCCAACGACGACATCGCCCGCGCCAAGCGCTCCATGGGTGGCATCACCAACGCCACGCGCTATGCGTGTGACCACGAGGGCGGCATCTGCCCCGAGCGCTTCACCACCTCGCGCGAGCTGGGCGACATCCTCCCGCTGCCGGACGCGCTCGGCTTCCTGCGCGACATGCTCAACAACGGCGTGAACGCTCCGGGCCTGATGGAGTTCAAGAAGATGGGGCAGACGCGCATGCTGTCCGCGACGTTCCCCACCGCGAAGACCATCATGGATTCGCGCAACTACATCCGCGACTGGAACGACAACCTGAGCCCGTGGGGCATGACGGCCCAGGGCGACAACATGGGCGCGGACGACCTGTACTGGCTCAAGCTGGGCCCCGCGGAGATCGACGTGGGCGTGGGCAAGGCGGACAACCCGCTGTCCTGCAACAACAAGGACCCGTACACGCGCTGCTTCGGCGACAACCGCAAGGGCCTCAACGACAAGGGCGGCATCAAGCTGCCGTACCGCCACACCATGAAGCCCAGCGTGTGGGCGCTCAACGACAAGGACACCGGCAGCGTGAAGGGCGGCGTCCACTGGCGCATCCACTACCCCCAGAACAGCGAGGGGTGGCGCAACCACCGCGCGCCCAGCGGCGCCGAGCGCGAGGTGGGCATCCACCGCGAGAAGGTCTGCGTCCTCCAGCTCGTGGTCTGCTGGTTCAAGGTGGACGTGTACACGGCGAACGTGCGCCCGGCCCAGGACGGCAACCACCCGTGGGGTGGCGTGACGCCGTTCATGCACTTCGAGCCCGGCCAGTACTCGGGTAGCACCTGCAACCCGATGGCGAACGCTGCGAACAACGCCCTTGCCGAGCGCAAGCTCGACTTCAACCAGCCGTCGGCCTGGGTGGCGCTGAACAAGTCGCCCGAGGACGTGGTGAACAAGGACAACGCGGACGGCACGGGCTCCAACGCGCCCGCGCTCCTCAACGACGAGGGCAAGGTGAAGTTCTCCTTCACCGCGGACTCGGAGGGGCTGGAGATGCTCAACAACCGCAAGAAGTTCCTCAGCCTCACCGAGGGCCTCAACGTCATCTCCCGCGGTCAGAGCTACTACCACCGCCCGGGCAACTGGACCGAGCAGCCCAACTTCTTCAACCCGTACTGGCGTCCGCGCCTGGCGTCCGTGTACCAGGGGCGCAACCAGCTCCCGGTCGTCGGCAGCATGCTGGACGCGCTGCCCGGCGCGCTCCAGGGCTTCGCCCCGAAGGTCATGACGCACTGAGGACCGCGATGAGAGCCCCCATGTCCCGCAAGAGTTTCCGGCGCGGTGCCGCCACGGTCGAGTTCGCGCTCTCCGTGCCGCTCCTCGTCATGATTCTGATGTTCAGCATGTACCTGACCGAGTTGGTCCGGGCGAAGCTGAAGCTCCAGGAGATGGCGCGCTACGCCGTCTGGGAGATGACCAGCTACGCCCTGTCCGACTTCGCCAAGGGCAACCACGACAACGCCTTTGAGGACGCACGTCAGGAGGCGCACACGGAGCTGGTCGAGCGCTTCAAGGACATGGACTCGGTCGAGCCCAACGCTCCGGTGGGCACGTTCATCGCGCGTTACGGCAGCGTGGAAGGCACCATCACCAACAAGGAGATTCCCTTCCTCGAGTCCGGGATGCTGGGTGGTCCCGGCAGCACGGGTGAGGGCGGCGGCCTGGCGAGCGGAGTGATTGGCATGCTCAACTCGGGCGCCGGCTCGGTGCTCAACATGTGGGGCTTCAACAACAAGGGATGGGTCGAGTCCGAAGTCACGATGAACTTCGACAACGTCATCATCCCGCGCCGCTACCTGGACGAGTCGGGGCAGGGTGGCTTCTTCAAGACGGACACGTTCGGCGGGAAGGACCTGGCGAGCATCCCCCTTCGCTCGCGCTACTCCATGTACGCCAACGGCTGGAACATGCCGGACGGCGGCGATGCGGTGGTGCGAGACCGGCGAGCGGGCAACCACCGCTCGGGCAGCGACCCGCACGGCATGCACGTGCAGGTGGGGCGCATGAAGTTCCTGGGCCTGACTCAGGCGCTGGATGGCAGCGTCGGCAGCGTGCTCAGCTTCCTGGGGAGCTTCCTGCCGAACTTCTTCGGCACCTATGTCGTCGCCCGCAACTACGGTATCGATCCCCAGCAGAAGGGGAACTGCAACGGCCTGACGGGGTACGACAGCGGGGCGAGCAGTGGTCTGCACGCGATGCGCGACCTGCTGGACAACGACCGGCCGGACTGCTTCGACACGGCGCCGTTCCGCGATGAGATGACGTACGGGGACAGCAACTACATCAAGCTGTTCCTGGCCCGGGGCCCGCACTTCATGGGCTGCAAGAGGGCCATGGCCGACGACCCGTCGGACCCGGACGCCAACCAAGAGGCGACGAAGAAGGATGAGCAGGACAACAAGATTCGCTGCGAGTAGGGCCGCGGCCCTCGGGCTGATGCTCGGCTGTGCGCTGGGGGCCTTCGGGCCGGCGCGCGCGGCCGAGCAGCAGGTGCCCGTGTATCCGGGCACCGTCCACACCCGCATCGGCAACGACCTGGTCATCGGCGGGGAGTACTACCGCCTGGCCTACTTCACGACGACCGACCCGATGAAGAAGGTGGTGGCGTACTTCGCGCAGAAGTGGCGCGACGAGGGCTACCCCACGGTGGTGGAGGGCGACCTGGAGGATGAAGCCGTCGTCTCCGCGCTCTTCACGCGCGAGGGCCTGCAGCGCGGGGTGGTCCTGCGCACGCACGCGGGCAAGACGGTGGGCTTCACGGCGCTGCGCGATTTGTGGTCGCGCCCGCCGAAGACGCCTCCGCAGGGCCTGGTGAAGCTGGAGGGCACGCTCTACAGCCAGGACCTGGCGACGCGGGATGACCCGGGCGGCTCGCAGAACCGCACGTCGCTGGTGACGGGCGACCTCAACGACGTGCAGCGCCGCGTGGACGCGGAGCTGGGGCGTCAGGGCTTCTCGCCGGTGCGCAGCACGGTGACGAAGCTGGGCGGCGGCACGCAGGTGACGATGGAGCACGCGCGCAAGGGCGAGCAGGTGATGACGACCATCTCCGAGGTGGACGAGGGCATGTCGACCGTCCTCCAGACGTGGGTGGGCTCGGACCGTCCGGACGCGGTGCCCAACGACGACGCGGTCCGCAAGAGCCGCGAGTCCTACGAGCAGGAGCAGAAGGCCAAGGCGAAGGGGGCGGGCAAATGAGGGCGACCTGGGCCGTCCTGGCGGTGGTGTTGATGGCGGCGTCGGCGCGCGCGGAGGAGAGCCCCGCGGCGCGCGAGGTGATGAACCACCTGACGCGCGGCGCGCGGAACACCCGCGTGGGTGACTGGGTGACGTACCGCTTCGACGGTGGCGCGGGTGGCCAGCGCGTCTACTACTGGCGCATGGCGGTGGTGGGGGAGGAGAAGGACAAGCAGGGCCGGGACGCGGTGTGGGTGGAGATGGAGGCGGGAACGCATCCGGCCATGAAGTCGCCCCTCATGCAGATGCGCATGCTGGTGGCGCGCGAGGGCGAGCAGATTCAGTACGACGCCATCTCCCGGCTCTACGTGGGTGGCCCCACGGACCGTCCCCAGGAGTACTCGCAGGAGGCCCTGGACCACGTCATGAAGAAGATGGGCCAGGAAGCCAAGGACGACAAGCTGCCGCACCCGGACGAGGACAAGGAGCCGCTGCCCGCGGGGCTCAAGCCCGTGCTACGCTCCACCAAGGAGAGCCGGGTGATGACGCTGGCGGGAACGGTGTCGGCCGTGCAGATCGAACTGGTCGTGAAGAAGACCGTCGTCAAGCGGATGTGGATTTCCCGTGAGATTCCGTTGATGCAACTGGCGAAGATGGAGATTCCGGGCATCGCCCATTCGATGGAGGTGGCGGAGTACGGTATCGACGCCAAGCCGCGAATGGTGCTGCCGCCTCCCTCCGCCCCCAAGGTCCGCCTGGAGTACGCGGACCGTGTGTTCCCCAACCTGCCCGACATGGACGCGCCGCAGGACGCGGCCCCGGAGGAAGCCTCCCCATGAGCACGATTCCCAAGACGCAGCGCCGGCGCGCCTCTCAGCGCGGCCAGGCCATGGTCGAATACTCCATCCTCAACTGGGTCCTGGTCGTCGCGCTCATCATCGGCGGGTCGGTCAAGGTCCGGTGGACGGATGACGTGCAGTCGAACGTCATCGACCTGTTCATGCGCTCGTACCAGATCTACTACGACTCGTTTTACTTCGTGCTGAACCTGCCGTTCCCGTGACGGACCGGAGCACGGTGGGGGCGCCGTCCCCCCTGGGACTGAGGCTGGTGCATGCCGCCGCCTTCCTCGCGATGGCGGGGGGCGTGCTGTACGTCTCTGCCTCGGAGTGGCGGCACGTCGTCGGCGTCCTCGGACACTCCTTCCATGTGGGGCCGCTGCCACGTTGGACGCTGCTGGCGGGCTCGGTGGTGGCGGTGCTCGCGGCGCTGCGCCTGGTCTGGGCCTTGGTGCGCGGACAGTCCGCGCCGCTCTGGGCTTCGGGCGCGGTGCTGGTGGCCGTGGTGGGCGCGGTGGCGGCGGGTGATGGACGGCCCCTGCGCGAGGCGCGCGCCGAGGAGACCGCCAACCTGTCCATCCTCCGCGTGGCGCGCCGGGTCCATCTGACGATGGTGCAGGAACTCCAGGCGCACGGAGAGGTCCCCACGGAGCGCCGCGATTGGGACACGGCGCTCGAGGTGGCGGGGCCGGTGAATGACCGGGTCCGCACGCGCGGGTTGAGCGCGGTGCCCATGCGGTTGGAGTGGCTGGACTCCGACGACTCACGTCCCGAGGCGCTCGTTCCCGGGGCGCTCTGGGTGAACGTCACGCCCGACGGAGTGGGCTTCAGCGTGCGGATGGTCGGTCTGCGGGAAGGCGAGCCCGCGATGCTTCAGGATGAACGGGGGCGGGAATTGATTCTGCGCGGCCTCTACAATCCGGACCTCCCTCCCATGCAGCAGCCCGCGGCGTCGCCCCTCGAATCGCCGCATCCTTCGCACACTGCTGGACACTGACGCGTTCCTTGCACGCCGGTGTTGCCGAGGACCCGGGACTCAGCGAGTCTCGGGATACCTCATGACGCAGTGGCTCGTGGCCGGAGGAGTCGCCTGCGCACAACGACGAGGACAAGGAGCGCGACATGGCGCATGCGGCCTGGAAGTGGATGGTCGTCGCGGTGGGTGTCGGGGTAGGGGTGCTGGCTTGCAGTGATGACGACGAGGGCGGCGGCGGTGGAGGAGGGGATGGCGGCCCCATCACCTTCGACGCGGGAGTGAACCGGGTGCGGCCCGGCTTCGGCGAGGACCCGGGCCAGCCCGTGGGCAAGACGTTCGTCTTCCCGCCGGGTGTGGAGCTCGCGGGGGTGCCGTATGGCGCCAGCGACGCCACGAAGGACTGCGGCAACGGCGTGGCGCCCATCGGAACGGGGCCTGCGGTGCTGGTCTGCGTGCCGCTGCGCAACACCACGGGGGGGCCCGTTCAGCTGACGTTCGAGCCGGGGCTGGTGGTGCTCAACACTGCGCCCAGCCGCATCCAGAACGGCATGCTCATCGACCGTGAGCCCATCACGGTTCCTCCCACGGGCATGGGCCCTGGAGGCGTCGACGCAGGCTCGGATGGCGGCAGCGAGGAAGAGGTCTTCCTGCTCCCACTCCACATGTACTGCCTCAACGAGGCACGTGGCCCCTCCGAGCAGGGTGGCACCTTCGAACTGGGCCCGGTGTCCTCGGATCCAGACATCCAGGAGCTCCTCCGGCTCATCGAGAACAAGCGCATCGAGAACGAGGACGATGCCGACGTCGTCCAGGACGCGCTTTACAGCATCACCGAATACAATGGGTTGACCGACGACGACCGCAAGGCCATCGCGGCGCTGAAGAACCGCTGACGCAACCCAGCGATTCGACAGGGTTGGCGCGGGATTCTGTGCTGTCGCGGGAGGTGGTTTTGACACCTGCTGTATCGCACGGCTAACATCCCGCGCCGTCGGCGCCGATGTGCGCCATTCTGGATTTTAACACCCCTCGAACGCCTTCGCCGCCGAACGGCGCCCCCCCGTTTTGGAGGTTCCTGAACCATGCTGAAGGGCAAGACTCCGCTCGTCGTCGCGCTCGTGCTCGGCCTTCTGGCCGGCGTCATCGCGTACTCCGCCATCAAGAAGAAGGAGGCGGATGTCCGCCGCGGTTGGAACCTGGTGCCAGTCGTCGTGGCGGCTCAGGATGTCCCCGAGGGTACGGTCATCACCTTCGAGATGATCTCCCAGCGCTCGGTCCCCGAGCAGTTCGTCACGTCGTCGGTGGTCCGTCCGGACTCCGCGTCGTACGTGGTGAACCAGAAGGTGCTGGTGGCCCTGCAGGCGGGTGACCCGCTGCTGTGGAGCCAGTTCGAGACGACCAAGGCCGCCGAGCGCCTGTCCTCGAAGGTGCAGAAGAAGATGCGCGCGATGACCATCGAAGCGAAGAACACCACCTCCGTCGGTGGCTGGATTCGCCCGAACGACCACGTGGACATCATCGGCACGTTCCGCGACCCGCAGACGGACGAGAACGTCGGCGTGACGCTGCTGCAGAACATCATCGTGGTGGCCACCGGCAAGATCACCGGCACCACCAACGTGAACCTCATCCCAGAAGGCCAGCGCGACTACAACAACGTGTCGCTGATGGTGCTGCCGGAAGAGGCGGAGATCCTCGTGCTCGCGGCGGAGCTCGGCGCGCTGACGCTGTCCCTGCGCAACGAGGACGACGTGGACCTCATCGAGGAGCGTGGCCGCGCGACCATCAGCACGCTGCTGTCGGGTGAGCGCACCCGCGTGCTGGAGGCCAAGCGCCGGGAGATCATCCAGATCATCAAGGGCAGTGGCGACAAGGCCGCCGCCGCGGGCGCCCAGTAGTCGGCGCCACGGCGCCCTCGACCTCAGGGAAGCACGCCCATGCTCGCAGGCATCGTCCTCCTCCTCGTCACCGGCTCGGTCTTCTTCTTCAGCCTGGTGATCTTCAGCGTCCTCTCGAAGGCGTACGAGCAGTACCAGGAGCGCTACGTCGCCAAGTCGATGAACGACTTGAGCGACATGTTCCTGTTCATCGATGCGCGGCAGATGTTGGTCCTCAACATCGCCAGCATGTGCTTGCTGGGCATCCTGTCGTACATCATCTTCAACCCCATCCTGGCGGTCATCGCCACGGTCTTCGGCTTCTTCCTGCCGATGATCATGGTCAAGCACTACCGCAAGCGGCGCATCAAGAAGTTCAACGTCCAGTTGGTGGACGCGCTGCAGGCGATGGCGAATGCGTTCAAGGCCGGCCTCACCTTCCCGCAGGCCATCGAGCACGTGGCGCGCGAGGCGATGCCTCCGCTGTCGCAGGAGTTCGGCCTGTTCGTGAAGGAAGTGAAGCTGGGCGTGCCGTTGGAGGAGGCGCTCATCAACATGGGCCGCCGGGTGGGCAGCGATGACCTGGAGCTGGTGGTGGTGTCCACCAACATCGCGCGCCAGCTGGGCGGCAACATGGCGGAGATGTTCGAGACCATCTCCATGGTGATTCGCGAGCGCTTCCGCCTGGAAGGCAAGATCGACGCGCTCACCTCGCAGGGCAAGCTGCAGGGGTGGATCGTCGCCGCCATGCCGGGAGTGCTCGGCATGGTGCTCAACTACATGCGGCCGGACCTGATGGAGCCCATGATGAACCACTACTTCGGGTGGATCCTCGTGGTGTTGATCGCCATCATGGAAGTGATGGGCATCCTCATCATCCGGCGCATCGTCAACATCGACATTTGAGGGGTGCCCGGTGGATATCCTGACGCAAGTGTTGGTCGGAAGCTCGGCGCTGCTCTTCGCAGGCGCGGTGGGTTTCCTCGGAATCGGTCTGTACCAGGTGCTCTTCGAGCGCTTCCTGTCGGAGGTGCGCGACGAGTCCCAGGGTGGCATGAAGGGCTTCGGCTCGGTGGCCATCCGCCGGCTGGGCGCCATGAACCGCCGGTTCATCTGGCCCAGCTACGAGGCGAAGGCGCGCCGCAACCTCATCAAGGCCGGTGAGCCCCAGGGCTACAAGCCCGAGGACATCATGGCGCTGCAGGAAGTCAGCGCCGTCGTCGGCCTGCTGATGGGCTTGTTCATGCTCAACGGCCTGGGCCAGAACCTGGTCTGGTCGCTGCTGTTCCTGCTCTTCGGCATGTACTACCCGATTCTGTGGCTGAACGATCAGGTGAAGAAGCGCCACCTGCTCATCAGCCGCGCGCTGCCCTATAACCTGGACCTCCTGACGCTGTCCGTGGAGGCCGGTCTGGACTTCACCGCCGCGCTGGCGAAGGTGGTGGAGAAGGGCAAGGCGGGTCCGCTGCGCGAGGAGCTTCAGCTGGTGCTCAAGCAGCTGAAGATGGGCAAGACGCGCGAAGAGGGCCTCAAGAGCATGATCATGCGCGTGGATCTGCCGTCGCTGACGACGTTCGTCACGGCGCTCATCCAGGCGGACAAGATGGGTACGAGCCTGGGCAAGGTGCTGCGCATCCAGTCCACGCAGATGCGCATCGACCGCACGCAGCGCGCGGAGAAGCTGGCCGGCGAGGCGCCGGTGAAGATGCTCTTCCCGCTCATCGCCTGCATCTTCCCGACCGTGTTCATGGTCCTCTTCGGACCCATCGTGTTCCAGTTCTTCTTCGGTGAGCTCGCGTAGGGGGAAGTCCTCTGCCGATTCTCCTCTCCATCACGAAGGGGCTCCAGGAAGGACGTGAGCTCGTCTTCGAGCAGGCCGAGGTCAAGATCGGCCGCACCTCGGAGAACGACGTGGTGTTGCATGACCACGGCGTCTCCCGACAGCACGCTCGCATCGTCCTCCGTGATGGGCAGTACTTCGCGGAGGACATCGGCAGCTCCAACGGCACGGCGCTCAACGGCAACCTGCTGAAGGGCGAGCAGCTGCTCCGCGACGGGGACCGCCTCGGCGTGGGCCCGGTGGAGTTCACGTTCCTGTGGGTTCCCCCGGATGGGGACGTGGATGCCACCCGCCCCATCCGCCGCGTGGCCCCGCAGCCTTCGGTGGTGCTGGAGCGGCCCGACCAGGAGTACCTGCCCACCGGCGAGCTGCCCGCCGTCGCTCCCGTGGCGCCGGCATCGTCGAACCCGCCCAGCGGGAAGCGTCCGCTCGTCGCGCCCGTGGCGCCGCTCCCCATCATTCCGTCCCTCGCGTCCCTGTCCGAGTCGGCGCCGCCCTCGACGAAGCGCCCCTCCGTGCCGCCGGTGCCCCAGGTGTTGGTGCCCCCACCGGCGCTGCCGCAGGAGGACCGCACCGCGCTGGACCTGGCGCCGGTGGTGGTGGTGCCGGTCCTGACCTCTCGGCCCCTGCCGCCCCCCGTGCTGCCGCTGGAGGATCACACCGAGGTCCTTCCTCCCGCCGGCGCCCACCTCGCCGGCCTGCCCCCGGCGCTCCCCGTGGAGGAGCGCACCGAGGTGCTGCTGAGCGTCTCGCCCGCCCTCATCGGCCTGCCCCTGTCGCCCCCCGTGGAAGAGCGCACCGATGTCCTGCTGACCCTCTCGCCCGCCCTCATCGGCCTGCCCCTGTCGCCTCCCGTGGAGGAGCGCACCGACGTGCTCCTGGCCACGGTGTCGCCTCCCATCGCCACCGCGATGCCGCCGGGATTGCTGGAGGAGTCCATCCCGGAGGAGCGCACGGAGCTGGCGCTGCCCACGCTCGCGGCGGTGGGTCTCCTGGACGGGCCCGTCGACGAGGACTCCACCCGTCCCATCGTCCGGCTCCCGAAGCCCGCCGGCGCGCTCGCCCCCGGGGTGGAGGATGCGCCGACGCTCGCGCCCCCACCAGTCGCCAAGGCCTCGCCCGCCCCTGGGGCCTCCGCCGCGGACCGTGCGCGTGAGCGACGCGAGCTGGCCCGGAGCCGGGGAGGGCAGTTGCTGCTCGGGTGGCGCGGGTTGTCACTGCCCCGCAAGCTGCTGACGGGCGCGGTGCTGCTCCTGGTGCTGGGGGGCGTGTCGGCCGGGCTCGCCGCCGTGTTCCTGCCCGGAGGGGCCGGTCTGGGGGGCTCTCGCGTGGAGCCCACGAGCCTGGGCCTGGAGGCCGTGGCGGACTCGTTCGGGCTGGGGGAGGGTGTGCGTTGGGCGCACCCGGACCAGAAGTCCTTCGAGTTCCAGTTCGTCGCGCCCACCCGCGCGGTGGCCCTGCTGCACTACCAGGCCAGCAGCGTGTCCAAGGAAGAGGTCGCCCTGGTGCTCAACGGGGTGAACCTGGGCTGGGTGCCACCGGATACCACCACCACCGCCGAGCGGGAGCTGGAGCACATCCTCCCCGCCAGCGCCCTCAAGCGCGGCGTCGTCAACACCTTCGCCTTCGACAACGTCCGCAACCCCCCGGGCAACGAGACGTGGCGGGTGTGGAACCTGCGGCTGGAAATCATCCCCGTGCCGGAGCTGCCGCCGGAGCAGCTTTTGGAGCAGGCGCGCGAATATGCCTCGACGGGCCGGCGTTTCTTCGACTCGAAGGGGGTGGGTGCGGAGAACCTGTTCCGGGCCTGGCAGCAGTTCCGCTTCGCTTGGATTACCCTGGAGGCACTGGACACGCGGCCGGAGCTGTACGAGGACGTCCGCTATCAGCTTTCCCAGGTCTCCTCCGAGCTGGACCACCAATGTGCCCAGCTCATGCTGGAATTCCAACGCAGTGTGCAGTTCCGCAGCGCGAAGAAGGCCCGGGCGGCTTTGCAGGAAGTCAGCAGGCGCTTCCCTACGACAGAGCATCGCTGCCACAATCTGGCCAAGGAAAAGGCGTTCGAGCACGAGCTGTAGCTCTCGTGCTCTTTCTCAGGAAGTCGGTGATTGGTCATGTCGAACGGTTCCCCTCCTGCTCGTCGCAGGCCTCCTTCCGGGACGCCCTCGGGCGGGACCGGAGCTCGCCCCGCCACCCGCAGGTCGTCTCCGGCCGCTGCTCGGCCCGCGCCCGTGGCGGCGTCTCCCCGGCTCATCTGCATCGCGGGACCCAAGTCGGGTGAGGAGTTCTCCCTGGAGGACGGCGAGTACGTCATCGGCCGCGCCACGGACAACCCCATCTGCATCCCGGACACCTCCGTGTCGCGCAAGCACGTCATGGTGCGCAAGTCGGGTGGTGGCTGGACGGTGAGTGATTTGGGGTCCGGCAACGGAACGCTCGTCAACGGCGAGGCCATCGGCGACGAGACGCCCCTGGCCACCGGGGACATCATCACCCTGGGCGACACGGAGCTGCGCTTCGAGGACGTGGCCAACTCCACCATGATGGTGGCCGCGCCGCCGTCGCGCAGCCGTCCCTCGGGCGCGGCGGGTCGTGGCGGAGCACCCGCGCGTCCGCCTCCGCGCGTGGAGGGAGGCCGGGTGCGCAGCGCGCGCTCATCGGCCATGGCGCCTCCGGACCCGGAGGTCCAGGCCAAGAAGAAGAAGATGATGCTCATCGGCGGCGGCGTGGTGGTGCTGCTGCTCGGTGGCCTCGTGGTCGCACGCGTCCAGGTGACGAAGCAGAACGAGGAGTTGCTCGCGCAGAAGGGCCAGCAGGAGGCCGTCCGCAAGGAGCTGAGCACCGTCTTCCAGGACGCGAAGAACCTGGTGCGCGAGGGCAAGTGGGTGGAGGCCAAGGCCAAGCTCGAGGAGCTGGCGGCCGCGGCGCCCGACTACCCCGGCGTGAAGGACTACCTCGACCACGCCCAGCGCGAGATTCCCATCCAGGAGCGGCTGACCGAGGCGCGCGCCGCCATCATCAAGAACGAGCTGGGAAACGCCGCCGCCGCGCTCTCGAAGGCGGGCGAGAGCCAGTTCCTCTACGAGCAGGTGAACGCCACCAAGCGCGAGCTGAAGGACCTGTCCGACAAGCGCTCGGTCGAGGCGCGCAAGGCGCTGGACACCAACCAGCTGGACCAGGCCAAGTTCATCACCGACGACGTGCTCAAGGCGTACCCGGAGCACCGCGACGCCAAGCTCATCAACGAGCAGGCGGTGCAGGCCATCGCCGTGCGTGACGCGCCCAAACCCGTCATCGTCGGACCCGCGCCCAAGCCGTGGGAGCCCGCGGTGCAGCGCTTCGTCGACGGCGACATGTCCGGCGCGGTGGCCATCCTCAACGCCTGCATGACGAAGGCGCCGCAGTGCAAGAAGCTGCTCGCGCAGATGTCGGAGTTCAGCAACCTGTACAAGCGGCTGGAGGACCTGGACGCCAAGGGGCTGACGAAGCTGATGTCGCTGGACAAGGACATCACCGACGGGCGCACGAGCAAGATGGCGCGCAACGCCGGCACCCGCGCGGCGACCATCTTCTACAAGAGCGCCACGGGCGCGAAGGCCGCCGGACAGTGGGCTCGCGCCATGGAGTACGCGCGCCGCGCGCTGCAGGCGGACCCGGGCCACGCGGGCGCGTCCAACATCATCAGCGAGCTGAAGGCGAAGGCGAAGGAGCTGTACTTCCTGGCCTACGCCATGAAGGACGGCAACCCCGAGGA
The DNA here is from genome assembly GCF_024198255.1 of Myxococcus guangdongensis. Lineage (NCBI taxonomy): Bacteria > Pseudomonadati > Myxococcota > Myxococcia > Myxococcales > Myxococcaceae > Myxococcus > Myxococcus guangdongensis. Next base: position 157,610 of record NZ_JAJVKW010000017.1, on the reverse strand, counting down.
CGCGCTGCCGAAGTTCAAGGACGTGGTGGCGATGACGCCCCCGGACGACGAGTACCACGACAAGGCGAAGACCTGGGTCGAGAAGCTCTCGCGATGAAGAAACGCAAGGGCGCGGGCGGCGAGTCTCCGCCGCCCGCTGTGTCGGGATTCCAGGGGGACTTGTTCGGGACGCTCGCGCCGTTGGAGCCCACCGCCGTCGCCGTGCCCAAGGTGGTGGCGCTGCCTCGCAAGGCGCCACCGCCTCCGCCCCCGGTGGATGCCGACGGCACGGGGCTGTTGGGCCCGATGGAGGGCGCACCCGCGGCGCCTCCGAAGCCCGAGCGCTCGGTGCTCTCCGTGGGCGAGCTCACGCGGCAGCTCAAGCAGACGATCGAGTCACGCTTCGCGCGCGTCATCGTGCGTGGCGAGGTGACGGGCTTTCGCGGGGCGAACGCACGCGGGCACTGGTACTTCTCGCTGAAGGACACCGTCGCCTCCATCGACGCGAAGGTCTGGGCGTCGATGGCGGGGCGGATGCGCTTCGCGCTGCGCGACGGCATGGAGGTGCTGGCCGAGGGCAGCGTCGACCTGTATGAGCCGCAGGGCCGCTACAGCCTCATCGTCACGCGACTGGAGCCCGTGGGCGAGGGCGCGCTGGCGCTGGCCTTCGAGCAGCTCAAGGCTCGGCTCGCGGCGGAGGGGCTCATCGGCGACCGCCGCGTGCGCGCGCCCCGGCCCTTGCCCTTCCTTCCCCGGCGCATCGGCGTGGTGACGAGCCGCACGGGCGCGGCGCTGCAGGACTTCCTGCGCGTGCTCCACTCGCGCAACCCGCGGCTGAGCGTGCTGCTCGCGGACGCGCGCGTGCAGGGCGAGGGCTCGGCGCCCGAGGTCGCGCGGGCGATTGCGCGGCTGGGCCGCTCCGACGTGGACGTCATCGTGGTGACGCGCGGCGGAGGCTCCGTGGAGGACCTCTGGACGTTCAACGAGGAGGAGGTGGCGCGCGCCATCTTCGCCTCGCCCGTGCCGGTGGTGTCCGCCATCGGCCACGAGATCGACTTCACCATCTCCGACTTCGTGGCCGACTGGCGCGCGGCCACGCCCAGCGCGGCGGCGGAGCGGCTGGCGCCGGTGCTGGCGGACCTGGAGCTGTCGCTCGCGACGCAGGCCGGGCGGCTGCGACGGGCCACGGAGCGCCGGGTGCTCGAGCTTCGCGAGCGTCAGGGACAGCTCGCCTCGCGCCTGGAGGACCCTCGTCGGGCGCTCAACCACCAGCGGCTGCACCTGTCCGAGCAGGTGGAGGCGATGATGCGGGTGCTGCGGCCCGCGGTGCGCGAGCGGCGTGACTCGCTGCGCGCGCTGACGGAGCGACTGCAGCGCGCGCGTCCGCAGGCCCGGCTGGGCGAGCAGCGCGCGCACCTGTTGAAGCTGGCCATGCGACTGGCGGAGGCGGCGCGCGCGGGTGTGGCGACGCGGCAGGCCTCGCTGGCCTCGGCGCGGCTGGGGCTGGAGCGGGCCTCGCCCGTGGCGCTCGTCGCGAAGGAGCGTGCCCGTCTGGCCGCGCACCAGGCACGGCTGCGAGCGCTGCAGCAGGGGACGCTGGCGGATGCGCAGCGGCGTTTCCAGCGTCTGGAGGGACGACTGGACGCGATGAGTCCGTTGAAGGTGATGTCGCGCGGATATTCGGTGGTGTTCCGTCAGCGCGACGGCGGCGTGGTGCGCTCCGCCGCGGATGTCGAGGTGGGGGAGAGGCTGGGCATCAAGCTCGCGGCGAATGGCGCGAGGACACTCGGCGGATGTGAAGAAGTCGAAGCCACCGTGACATCGGTAAAAGGGCCGGTGGACTGCTAACGGGCCACCCTCTAGAGTCCCGCGCCCCGAACGGGGAGGTGGAAGGCTGTGGCGAAGGCGGACAAGGCGTCCAAGGCGGACAAGGCAGGTGAGGCCGAGGTTCCCGGTCAGTACGGGGACGTCGTGACCCGTCTCGAGGAGACGGTGGGCCGGCTGGAGAGCGGCAACCTGTCGCTGGAGGATTCGCTCAAGGCGTTCGAGGAAGGCATCCGGCTCGTACGCCGGGGTGAGAAGCTGCTCACCGAGGCGGAGCAGCGCATCGAGCAACTCCTCCAGGACGAGGACGGCAACGACGTGGTGGCTCCGCTGTCGGTGGCGGCCCGACCTCCGGCGCAGGCGGCGGCCCCCCGGGCGCCGGCACCACGACCTCCACCCGAGGATGACGTCCCGTTCTAGGTCGTGCGGGACGCGCGCTCGGGCATGTCGAAGCCGAAGATCACCATCGTCGACGATGACCGCGACACGCGGGAGTTGCTCGCGACGGCCCTGGAGGACGAGGGCTTCGAGGTGACGCTGGCGGCCAACGGGCTGCGGCTCATCGCGTCGCTGCAGCTGCACCGCCCGCAAGCCATCCTCCTGGACGTGAACATGTCCTGGATCGACGGCTTCGAGCTGTGCAAGGCGGTGAAGAAGAACGAGCACTTCCGGGACATCCCCATCATCTTCATCAGCGGGCGTGGGGACTCGGAGGACAAGAAGCGGGGGCGCGAGGTCGGCGCCGCGGACTATTTCGTCAAGCCGCTGGATACGGACAAACTCGTCCGACGCATTCGCGAGCTGGTGGCCCCGGCCGCGCCCTAGCGCTTCTCCAGCAGAGGAGTACCGATTCATGGCTCAGTTCGACCTGGATGCCTTCCTGCGGACCCAGCAGGCGCGGGTGGAGTCGCTGTTGCTCGAGCGCGCGGACCGGCTCTCCGCCTCAGGGGCTCCTCCCCGCCTGGTGGAGTCCATGCGCTACTCGCTGCTCGCGGGGGGCAAGCGGCTGCGGCCCGTGCTCTGCCTCACGTTCGCGGACACGGTGGCGCGTGCCTCGCTCATGTCGGCGCTGGCGGCGGACGCGGCGTGCGCGCTGGAGTTCGTCCACACGTATTCGCTGGTGCACGACGACCTGCCGGCCATGGATGACGATGACTTCCGTCGCGGCCGGCCGACGAACCACAAGGTCTACGGCGAGGCGATGGCCATCCTCGCGGGCGACAGCCTGCTGACGGATGCCTTCGGACTGCTCGCGGATGGGCCGGAGCCCGTGCGGGGCGCGCTGTGCCGTGAGCTGGCGGTGGCGTCCGGTGCCGCGGGCATGGTGGGCGGTCAGGTGCTGGACACCGCGGAGGACCGACCCGCGAACCTGGACTACCTGGTGCGGATGCACCGGCTCAAGACGGGCGCGCTCATCCGCGCGGCGTGCCGCATGGGGGTGCTCGCGGGCGGAGGTGACGCGGAGGCGCTCGTGCGTGCGCAGATGTACGGCGACGCGGTGGGCCTCGCGTTCCAGATCGCCGATGACGTGCTGGACGTGACGTCGACGCAGGAGCAGTTGGGCAAGCCCGCGGGCGCGGACGCCGATGCGGGACGCTTCACCTTCCCGGCCGTGGTGGGGCTGGAGGAGTCGCGCCGTCTGGCCGACGAGCAGGTGCGGCTGGCGGTGGAGGCGGTGCGCCCGCTCGAGGGCGAGGATGGCCCCCTGGCGGCGCTCGCGCGGTACGTGGTGGAGCGGAAGTTTTGACGGCGGAGGTCCTGACCCGCATCGCCTCGCCGACGGACCTGCGAGCGCTTCCCGAAGCCGAGCTGCCCCAGCTGTGCACGGAGCTTCGGGAGGAGATCATCTCCATCTGTGGCCGCGTCGGTGGCCACCTGGGCGCGTCGCTGGGCGCGGTGGAGCTCATCGTCGCGCTGCACCGGGTCTTCCACTCGCCCACGGACGCGATTCTGTTCGACGTGGGGCACCAGACGTACGCGCACAAGCTGCTCACCGGGCGCCGGGAGCAGATGCACACGCTGCGGCAGGCCGGCGGCGTGGCGCCCTTCCTGGACCCGCGCGAGAGCCCTCATGACGCGCTCCTGGCGGGACACTCCTGCACCGCGGTGTCGGCGGCGCTGGGGGTGCTCGAGGGGCGGAGGATGATGGGGCACCGAGGCCACGTGGTGGCGGTGCTCGGGGATGGTGGGCTCACCGGCGGTTTGACGTTCGAGGGGCTCAACAACGCGGGAGGCAGTCACCTGCCGCTCGTCGTGGTGCTCAACGACAACCAGATGTCCATCAGCGCGAACGTGGGGGCGATTCCCTCGCTCCTGCGCACGCGCGGCGCGCGAGACTTCTTCCAGGGGCTGGGCTTCACGTACCTGGGGCCCGTGGATGGACATGACCTGGGCGCGTTGACCCAGGCGCTGCGCGAGGCGCGCGCGTCCATGCGGCCCGTGGTGGTGCACGCGCTGACGCTCAAGGGGAAGGGTTTCCCTCCGGCCGAAGCGGATGCCCAGACACGTGGGCACGCGATGGGGCCCTACGAGTGGCGCGACGGCAAGCTGGTGCGCTCTCGGGGAGGCCATCGCACGTACAGCGAGGCCCTGGCCTCGGCGCTGGAGGACGCGATGGAGCGTGACTCCCGCGTCGTCGCGGTGACACCCGCGATGTTGGAGGGCTCGGCGCTCAACGCGCTCAAGGCCCGCTTCCCGGACCGCGTGCACGACGTGGGCATCGCCGAGCAGCACGCGGTGACGTTCTGCGCGGGGCTCGCGGCCGCGGGCGCGCGTCCCGTGTGCTGCATCTACTCCACGTTCCTCCAGCGCGCGTACGACCAGATCATCCACGACGTGTGTCTGCCGGGTCTGCCCGTCGTCTTCGCGGTGGACCGCGCGGGGCTCGTCGGCGCGGACGGGGCCACGCACCAGGGCACCTACGACGTGTCCTCGCTGCGCCCGCTGCCGGGGCTCCGGCTGTGGTCCCCCGTGGTGGGGGAGGACTTCGCGCCCATGCTGGAGACCGCGCTGTCCTCGCCGCTGCCCTCCGTCATCCGCTTCCCCCGCGGCACGCTGCCGGCGCTGCCTCCCGAGGTGCACGTGGGCGAATCGCCGGTCCAGGGCGCCCGGTGGCTCGTGCGCGCGAAGCAGCCGGAGCTGACCTTGGTGACGCTGGGGCCGTTGGCGCTGGCAGCGCTCGAGGCGGCGCGACATGAGCCGCGATGGAACGTGCTCGACGCGCGGGAGCTGTCGCCGCTGGACGAGGGCGCGCTCCTGGAGGCCGCGAGTCAGGGCCCGCTGGTGGTGGCGGAGGAGGGCACGGTGCGCGGTGGGTTGGGGAGCGCGGTGTTGGAGCTGCTCGCCGAGAGAGGCGTGTCCCAGCGTGTGCGGCTCGTGGGCATGCCGGATGTGTTCGTTCCCCATGGAGATGCGCGGGTGCAGCGCGCGGAGCTGGGGCTGGACGCGGAGGGCTTGCGGCGCGCGGGCCGGGCGCTCCTGGAGGGGACATGACGATGAAGCCTCGCAAGGAGCGAGTGGACGTGCTGGTGGTGGAGCGCGGGCTCGCGGAGTCGCGCACCAAGGCCCAGGCGCTCATCCTCGCGGGCCAGGTCGTCGTGGATGACCAGCGCGTGGACAAGCCCGGCTCCCTCATCCCCGTGGAGGCGGAGCTGCGCCTCAAGGGCGAGGTGCTGCCGTACGTGTCGCGCGGCGGGCTCAAGCTCAAGGGCGCCATCGACCACTTCGGCCTCGACGTGCGTGGGAAGGTCGGCGCGGACATCGGCGCGAGCACGGGCGGCTTCACCGACTGCCTGCTCCAGCACGGCGCGGTGCGGGTGCACGCCATCGACGTGGGCTACGGCCAGCTCCACGAGAAGCTCCGCAAGGACCCGCGCGTTCGCTCACGTGAGCGCGTCAACGCGCGCTACCTGACGGAGGAGGACCTGCCCGAGAAGGTGGGCGTCGTCGTCATCGACGTCAGCTTCATCTCGCTCACCCAGGTGCTCCCCTCGGTGCTGCCCTTCCTGGAGCCGGGCGGCGTCCTGGCCGCGCTGGTGAAGCCTCAGTTCGAGGTGGGCCCGGACCGCGTCGGCAAGGGAGGCGTGGTGCGCGACCCCGCAGCGCGGCAGGACGCCATCGACACGGTGACGGCCTTCGTGCGCGAGCAGGGGCTCACCGTGCGGGGAGTCATGGACTCACCCGTGCCCGGTCCCGCGGGCAACGTGGAGGCGCTGCTCGTCGCCGAGCGGCCTTGAGTCGGACCGAAGGGAAGGGCGGCTCGGACGGCTCGCCCTTCCCGGTGGCCAGCGATTACGGCCGGGCGCTGCGGTACTGCGACGTCGTCTGCAGCTCGAGCAGCTTCTGGTTGGTGCGCATCCAGAGCCGGTTGTTCTCGTCGAAGGCCGCGCCCATGGACACGGAGACCTGGTAGCGGAAGAGCTCACGGCCCTCGGCCGCGCTCCCCAGCGTCTGGTCCACGCCCACCAACTCCACCGGCAGCGTGGCCGTCGAACCCTGGGCCGCGGGGCCGTTCAGGAAGAACAGGTCCGAGGTCGGGTTCGCGGGCAGCAGGTACTTCACGTGGAGCGCGCCGTTGGCGTCCACCGAGCGGCCCTCGCGGTTGCGGACGACCCCGGTGGTGCCATCCAGCAGCCACACGCGCTGCGTGGTCGCCGCGGCGACGCGGCTTCCATTTGCGTACGTGGCGATCTGCTTCACCGACCCGGTGAGCACACCCGTGACCCACTTCGACGCGCTGCCCTGGCACCCCCGCACGTTCGCGACGCAGGCGATGACCTGGGACTTGTCCTCCGGGAGCGCGAAGCCGAGGTAGAGGAGGCTCCCGTCCGAGCTGAAGGTGCCCACCGGGAGCGGCGTGGAGGTGGTCGGTGAGAGGATCTCCCGGATGATGATGGGCTCGCCGCCCTCGAGGTTGCCGTTGCTCGCGTCCAGCTCCTCGACGATGACGTTGGCGCGGTTCTCGCTCGTGGCGACGTGGCTCGCGACGAGCACGCGGCCATCGCTGCGCACCAGGAGGGGACCGATGGGACCACCGATGGCGATCTGCCGCGTGTACTTCCACTTCGTGACGCCGATGCCCAGGCCGTCCTGCGTGTCATGGCTGATGCGGTAGATGGGGCCGGGGACGGAGCGGATCAACGCATCGCCGTCAGTGTTGACGGTCAGGTCCTCGACCGCGAGGTCCACCGGGGTGCGCGAGGTGATCTTGAAGTCGCGGTCGATGGCGAACGCGCCGTATCCGGGGGTGTAGACCCAGCGCTTGCCCGTCGTCGCGTGGCGGGGCGTGATGACCGTGGACGCGTTGCAGAGGGTGGGCACCTGCAGGGTTCCGGCGGCGCCACCCGAGGCGTTGTGCCGGTACATGGTCTCGATGCCGCCCGGGGTCGTCTTGAGGCAGCTGAGGAAGGTCGCCGTGGAGCCCGAGCCGTCGACGGCGAGCGGGAAGGCGTAGACCTGGAGGCCCTGCGGATCATCCGAGGCGCGGGACACGGGGAAGAACGTGGCCGGCTGGGGCAGGGACGTGTTCTTCCGGCCGTCGTCGCAGACCACCTCCGCGGTGAGCGACAGGCTGGCGGCGAGCCCCACCAGGGGGTTGGAGTACGGGATGTCCGACGCCAGCAGCTCGAAGTTGGTGGTGCCACCGCCCGAGGGGAACGCCTTGAGGAAGGTGGTCCGGTCGTAGATGTTGAGCGTGTTGACCTTCTCGCAGCCGGAGATGGTCGCGATGAGCTTGAGGCTGAGGCCCGCGACGGTGCCCTCGGGGACGGTCAGGGCCACCTGCGGAGGATCCGGCGTGGGCGGCGGCGGGTCGTCGCCACAGCTGATGGTCAGACCGGAGACGAATACGAGGGCGGTGCGCCATGCACGCCGAGTCACGGGAGGGTGGAGCATGGCACCGCACTCTACCTCGCTCGCACCATTCCCGGCATCCTCCCCCCATCCGCAAAACCGCCGGGCCCCCGAGCCCTCGAAGATTGCGACCCTCCCGGGCCCCGTGACGTGATAGCCCGGCGATTCCCGTGGGTGGGGACCTCGCGTCTCCCACCTCTCCAGGGCGAACGGGAACGGGTGGGAGCTCGCGATGACGGGTGGTTGGCTGCTCGAAGGGACGGAGTCCGGCCGGACGAGCGGCGCCAGGTCAGGGCGGGCGTGGGAAGGATTCGCGCCATGCGATGTTGGCGCGCGCCCGTTGGGCCCCCGGAGTGGGGGACATGGGGTGGAAGTGCTCCAGGGAGCCGGGTGTGGGAAGCCACGATGGGCGTGGCGCCCGGGCATCTCCACTCACAGTCCTGGTCGCCACCGGATGTGCGCCGCTCTGGCCCACGGACGTGAACGGCGGCAAGATTCGGAAACCGAACCATGAACCCTTCCGCATTCAACGGGTTTTTGCAGCCTCCCCAGTGGCGCCCGAGCAGGGCCGCCGCGGCGCGAGGTTCACTGTGAGAGTCGAGATGCAGGCGGATCAGCGGGGACGCGTGCTGGTGGTGGCCGGGAAGGAGTCCGGCGACGCCTTGATGGAGCGGCTGACCGCCAGCGGCTATCACTGCGCGGCGGCCGAGAAGGACTCCGGGCTGGCGGAGCTGGCGGACTCGCTGCAACCCGAGGTCGTGCTGCTGTCGGTGACGGCCAAGCGGGCCGCGGAGCTGCTGGAGTCCCTGCGTCGGGTGGAGCGGCTCCAGCGGTTGCCGGTGGTGGTGGACCTGGGCAAGTCGCGCTCGGCGGAGGCCTTCAAGCGCCTGGCGGTGGATGACTGGATTCGCGGCGCGGACGAGGTGGTACCCCGGCTGGAGGCCGCGCTCAGGGCGGGCCGGCTGAAGGATCGCGAGGAGCGCGTCCGGCTGCGGATGGGGATGCTGCTGGAGATCACCCAGGCGGCGACGAGCTCGCTGGAGCTGGAGGAGATCCTCCGCATCGCGGTGGACAAGGTGGGGCGCGTCACCGGGACGGACCGCTGCTCGGTGGTGCTGGTGGAGGGCAGCCACGCGCGCACGGGCAAGGTGGTGGCGACGCAGGAGGACCCCAGCCTGGTGCAGCTCGACATCGAGGTGGCGCGCTATCCGGAGCTGCGCCGCGCGCTGGAGACGCGCGAGCCGGTGCTCATCGAGGAGGCGCAGCGGGATCCGCTCATGGCGGAGGTGCGCACGTCCCTCGTGCCCCTGGGCGTGAAGTCCATCCTGGTGCAGCCGCTCATCTGCCAGGACGACCTGTTGGGCGCGCTGTTCCTGCGCGTGTCGCGCATGGACGCGTCCTTCGGCCGCGACGAGCAGGAGTTCACCCAGGCCGTGGCCGGCGTGCTGGCCAACTCCATCCGCAACGCGCGGCTGCACACCGCGGTGAAGAAGAAGCGCGAGGACCTGGAGCTGGCGTACGTCGAGCGCTACCACGAGCTGCTCGAGGCGAACCGCCGTCTCAAGGAGCTCAACCGCCTGAAGGATGAGATCATCGCGGTGGTGAGCCATGACCTGCGCGCGCCGCTCCAGGTGCTGCTGGGCCATGGCCGCCTGCTGCTGGAAGGGCCGCTGGAGTCGCAGCAGAAGCAGTCCGCGGAGGCGATGATCCGCCAGGGCAAGAAGATCCTCGGCCTGGTCGAGTCGCTGCTGGAGAAGGGCAAGGGCGAGGCGGCGCGGCTGTCCATCGAGCCGCGCGTGCTGGACGTGGCGCAGCTGTGCCGCGACGCCGTCAACGAGCTGGAGATCCTGGCGGCTGAGCGGGGCGTGGCCCTGCGCGCGGACTGCCCCGACAGCCTGATGCTCATCGGCGACGAGGTGAAGCTGCACGAGGTGCTGCAGAACCTCATCACCAACGCCATCCACCACGCGCGCGACGCGGGCGAGGTCGTCGTGTCCACGCGGCGGCTGGGCCGTCCGGACGGTGACGCGGCGAAGGTGTGTGTGCAGGACGACGGCGTGGGCATCCCCCAGGACGAGCTGCACCTGGTGTTCGACCGGTATCGTCACGGAGGCAAGGGGACGGGGCTGGGGCTCGCCATCTGCAAGGAGTTCGTGGAACTGCACGGCGGCGAAATCTGGGCGGAGAGCCCGCCGGAGCACGGGTGCCTCTTCGTCTTCACGCTGCCGCTCGCGCAGGAGGCGCCGCGCAATCCTCGGCCCGTGGTCGCCGCGTCGTCGGTGTCGGAGCAGCCGCGCGTGCTGGTGGTGGAGGACGAGCCCGAAATCGCCGCGGTGCTTTCGGAGGTCCTGCGCTCGAAGTACCGCGTGGAGGTGGCGCGCGACGGAGCGGAGGGCCTGGCCCGGGCGCGCGCGCAGCGGCCGGACCTGGTGGTCATGGACGTGTTCCTGCCCAAGCTGGACGGCCTGGACGCGGCCATGGCGCTCAAGTCGTCGTCCGACACGGCGCACATCCCGGTCATCCTGCTGTCCGCGCACCAGGGTGTCGCGGAGAAGGTCCGCTCGCTCAACCTGGGCGCGGTGGACTACATGAGCAAGCCGTTCAACGCGGTGGAACTCCTCAACCGCACGGACCGCGCGCTCAAGCTGCGCCAGGGTGAGCGCGAGCAGCAGGAGCGAGACCGCTCCCAGCCCTCGCTCCAGCGCCGCACCGGCAGCGACCCCGCAACGGGGCTGCATGACCGCCGCGGATTGCTGCTCCGCCTGGAGCAGGAGCTGGCCCGCAGCCGCCGCTACCACCGGGCCCTGAGCCTGGCGGTGCTGCGGCCCGACCGGCCCGTCGAGCCCGTCCCGAACAACATCGCGGACGTGATGCGCAAGCGGGTGCGCCACCCGGATGCCATCTCCCACCTGGGCGCCGGTGTCTTCGTCGTCGTCCTGCCCGAGTGCAACGCGGAGGCCGCTCGCGCCGTCATCAGCCGTTTGATGCCGGACGTGGAGAAGGCGACCGACACCGAGTACCGCTCGGCGGTGGCGGACGTGAGCCAGGACAGCGACCCGGTGGAGAAGCTGCTCGAGAAGCTGGGGGCGCCGCCTCCCGAGGAGGCCTGAGACCCTGCAAGGCGGCTGGGGCCGCGCTAGACTTCCATCTCGCGTGAGCCCCTCTCGCCTCCTCGTCGCCGTCCTGCTCGTCGCCTTGTCCGGGCCCCAGGCCCTGGCGGCGGCGCCCACGTCACGGCGTCCCCGCGTCGACCGGGAGGCCATGCGCGAGGCGATGGACGCGGCGGCCACGGACGAGGGGGCCTTCTCCTCGTCCGCCAGCTACACCCAGTACCTGCGGGCCCGGTTGCTCCACCACGCCGGAGACCACCGGGGCGCGGTGGATGCGCTGCGGCTGGCGCTGGCCACGGATGACGGCCACCCGCTGCTGCTCACCCGCCTGGCGGAGGAGTACGCCCGGCTGGGAGACCTGGACAAGGCGGAGCGGGAGCTGCGCCGCGCGGTGGAGCGCTCCTCGGCGTACTACCCCGCGCACGTGCTCCTGGGCCGCGTGCTCATGGAGTCGGGCCGCTTCACCCGCGCGCGCCTGCACCTGCGCCGCGCCATGGCCCTCAAGCCGCGCGACCCCGAGGCGTACCTGGTCCTCGCGCAGCTCTACCTGGAGTCCGGTACCCCCGGGGAGGCGGTGAAGGTGGTGGAGTCCCTGGCCCGTGCGTTGCCGGGCGAGGCCTCCGGCTACCGGAAGCTGGGGCTGGCCCTGGCCGAGCGCGGCGACACCGCCCGCGCGGAGCGGCTGCTCTCCGAGGCGGCCACGAGGGACCCGGGCGACGTGGAGGTGCTGGGCACGTTGGCGAAGCTGTACGAGGAGACGGGCCGCCCCGGGCGCGCCGAGGAGACGCTGGCCAAGGCGCTGGAGCGCGAGCCAGACAGTCAGGAGGTGCTCCTGGCGGCGGGGCGCTCCGCGCTGAAGGCGGGCTCGCCGGTGCGGGCGCGGGCGTACTTCGACCGGCTCCTGTCGCTGTCGGGTGAGCCCGAGACGGCGGTGCGGGTGGCCTTCAGCTACCTGTCCGAGCGTGAGCCGGACGCCGCCGTGCAGGTGCTGGAGTCCGCCCGGAGCGCGAGTGACGGCGAGCCCCGGCTGGCCTACTACGCGGGCCTGGTGCACGAGCGACTGCGGCGCTTCCCCGAGGCGGCGGAGGCCTTCGCTTCCGTGCCGGAGGGCTCGGACATCTACCCCGACGCCCGGGTGCGCCAGGCGAAGTGCCTGTCGCTGTCGGGACAGCACCCGCGCGCGCTGACACTCCTGCGCGCGGCGCTCCAGGACGCGCCCGACGACCTGGAGGTCCGCGCGCAGTACGCCCGGGCGCTGGAGCGGGGAGGCACGCCCGCGCGCGCCGAGTCCGTGCTGAAGGAAGGGCTGTCGCGGCAGCAGTCCGCGGCGCTCTACGACGCGCTGGCCGCCACGCTGCAGCGGCAGGGGCGGGGAGAAGAGGCGCTGACGCTGCTGCGAGAGGCTTTGGCTCGCATGCCGAAGGACCCGGCCCTCCAGTACGTGATGGGCGCGGCCTTCGAGCGTCAGGGCGACATGGTGGGCGCGCAGGCGCGCATGCGCGCGGTGCTGGAGGTGGAGCCGGACCACGCCCCCGCGCTCAACTTCCTGGGCTACCTGCTGGCGCAGAGCGGACGTCACCTGGACGAGGCCGAGCGGATGGTGCTGCGCGCGCTGGAGCTGCGGCCCGACAACGGCGCGTTCCTGGACTCGCTGGGGTGGGTCTACTTCCGGCGCGGGGACTACCCTCGCGCGGTGGAGGTGCTGGAGCGGGCCTCCACGCTGGCGCCGGACGAGCCCGTCATCCTCGAGCACCTGGGGGACGCCTATCAGCGCGCCGCCCGGGGCCCGGAGGCGGCGGGGGCCTGGCGCCGGGCGCTGGAGGTGTTGTCGCTGGACCCCGAGTCCGCCGAGCCCCCGGGCCAGCGCGAGGCCCTGGAGCGCAAGCTCAAGGCGCTATCCACGGGTGCGGCGGGCCGCTAAGTTGCTGGGCCTATGGCTCGCCATGACGAGGGCTACTTCACCGGCCGGGACGGAACGCGGCTCTTCTGGAGGACGCACCTGCCGGACGCGGAGCCGCGAGCGCACGTCGCGGTGGTGCACGGCTACGGAGACCACTTCGGCCGCTACCAGTACGTGACGGACGCGCTGCTGGCGGACGGCTTCGCGGTGCACGGCTTCGACTACCGCGGCCACGGGCGCGCGGAGGGACGCCGCGCCTACGCGGAGAAGTGGCCTCACTACGTGGACGACCTGGAGGTGTTCTGGGAGCGCGTGCGCGCGGCGGCCGGCGGCGCGAAGACGTTCGCCCTGGCCCACAGCCACGGCGGGTTGATGGCCGCGCACTGGGTGGGGGCCCGCAAGGTGGAGGGGCTCTCCGGGCTGGTGCTGTCGGGCCCGTACTTCAAGCTGGCAATCACCCCGCCCGCCGTGAAGGTGATGGCCGCGAAGGCGGCGGGAGCGCTGGTGCCGTGGCTGGGCATCGCCTCCGGGCTCAAGGTGGAGGACCTGACCCGGGACACGGAGGTCCAGCGCGCCACCCGGGAGGACCCGCTCTACCTGTCCATCGCCACGCCGCGCTGGTTCATCGAGTCCACCAAGGCGCAGGCCGAGGCGATGCTGCTCGCCCCGAAGATTCAAGTCCCGCTGTTCGTGCTGTGCGGCGCGGAGGACGGGGTGGCGGCGCCCGCGGCGGCGCGGGTGTTCTTCGAGACGGCGGGCTCGGCGGACAAGAAGTTCAAGGAGTACCCCGGCATGAAGCACGAGCCGCTCAACGAGGTGGGGCGCGCCGAGGTGTTCCGGGATATCTCCGGCTGGATCTCCGCGCATCTCTGACATAATCAAGGCGCTCGGCTCCTCGGGAGGAGCGGGCTCTGGGTGAGGTCACCGCATGGCAACGGGTGAAACGGGCATCATCGGCAAGGGCATCGTCATCAAGGGGAACCTCACGGGTGGTGGGGACCTTGTCATCGAGGGGCGGGTGGAGGGGCAGATTGCCCTGAAGAACCACCTCACCATCGAGAGCACCGGGAAGGTGCAGGCGGACATCCGGGCCGAGGAGTTGACCATCAACGGCGAGGCGAGCGGCAACATCGACGCCTCGACCCGCGTGGCCATCAACGCCTCGGCGAAGGTGGCTGGCGACATCAAGGCGCCGCGCGTCGTCATCGAGGATGGCGCCGTGTTCAACGGCTCCATCGAGATGGACGTCCGGCTGCCGGACGACATCTGAAGCACACGCCGCGGGCGGACGCGGCACACACCTTTCGAGAGGGCGGACAACACTCATGGCGAATACGGTCATTGGTTCGAGCATCGTCATCGACGGAGAGATTTCCGGAGACGAGGACCTGGTCATCCAGGGCACCGTGAAGGGGAAGATCTCCCTCAAGGAGAGCCTCTACGTGGAGGGCAGCGGCGTCGTCGAGGCGGACATCGAGACGCAGAACGTGGAGATCGCCGGCCGGGTGACGGGCAACATCGTCGCCAGCGACAAGGTCGAGCTGAAGACCGACTGCCGCGTGGTGGGCGACATCAAGGCGCCGCGCATCCTCATCGCCGATGGTGCCTCCTTCAAGGGCAACGTCGACATGGACATGAAGGAGCGCTGATTCGTGGCCACCCCGAAGGAGTTGAGCGGTAGTAACGCCGTCAACAACACCGTGGTGGGGCCTTCCATCCTCATCAGCGGCCGGTTGACGGGCGACGAGGACCTCACCGTCCGGGGCCGCGTGGAGGGGGAGCTGACGCTCAGCCGCACCCTCATCGTGGAGCCTTCGGGTGTGGTGAAGGCGAACGTGGCGGTGAGGAACGCCATCGTCAGCGGCGTGGTGGTGGGCAACATCAACGCGACGGAGAGCGTGGAGCTGACCCGCGAGGGCCGCATGGTGGGCGACATCCACGCCCCGCGCGTCATCATCGTGGACGGCGCCAGCTTCCGCGGCCGCGTGGACATGGGTGACGTGGAGCCCGGCCGCCTGCCTTCGGAGCGCCCCGTGGTGGCCCGCCCCACCCAGGTGACGCGGCCGTCGACGGCGACCCCCGTGCGCACCACGACGACGCCCGCCCGCCCGCCGACGCCTCCCGCGCGTCCGCCGGCGCCTCCGGCCCGTCCCACGACGCCCGCCCCGGCGCCCACGACGGTGGCCCGCCCCTCGAGCAAGCCTCTGCCGCCGCCTCCGCCCCCCCGGGCCGAGCCGCGTCCGACGCCGCCGCCCGTGGAGCAGACGACTTCTGCCGAGCCGCCAACGCCCTTCTCGGTGGGTGCTGGCGCCAAGAAGAAGGTCGTGGTGAAGAAGAAGACCCGCTAGAGCACACAGCCCGCGCCGCCGGAGTCGGTGGCGCGGGAGTGGGCAGACCAGGGGTGCCACCATGGACGCCGAGCACAGGGTTGACGGAGAGGATGGGATGCCGGGTTCTCCGGAGGGTGGCTCGTCGTCCGCGCCCGAGGCGATGTCGGCGCGGGGTGATGGCGCGAGCCAGGACGGCGCGCCGTCAGAGTCGTCGCGTATAGAGGGAGCCGTCGGGGAGTCCGCCCCGGTCGACTCCTCCGCGCCGGACGCGGGTGCGTCGGCGCCGGAAGGCGGTTCACCGGAGTCCCAGGCAATCGCCGCCGAAGGCGCGCCCAGCACGGGCGAGCCCGAGCGGAGCATGGAGTCGTCGGTGGGTTCGTCGGAAGAGTCCCAGGAGAAGTCCCCGTCGGAGTCCACGCCGGAGGCCTCGAGCCGCGAGGCCGCGTCGCCGTCGTCGGAGGCTGCGCCCTTCGAGGAAGTGACGCGCCAGGAGCCCGTGGAGGCGTCGCCCTCCGAGGCGGCTCGCGGCCCGGAGTCCGCGGAGGCGCCGTCCTCCGAGGGAGCTCAAGCCTCCGCCGAGGCGTCCGGCGCGGAAGAGGAGCCGGACGAGGAGTCGTCCGAGCTGCTCGCCGCGCCCGAGGAGCGACTCGCGGGGCGGGTGGTGACGGTGTTGATGCCGCTGGAGCGCCTGGAGGAGGAGGCGGCCTACCGGCTGCGGCCCGAGGGTGACGTGTCCGGGCTGGCCACGGACATCGCGCGGCTGGGGCAGCTGTTCCCGGTGGACGTGCGTCCCCGAGGCAACGAGCGCTATCAGCTGGTGTGCGGGTTCCGTCGCGTGGCGGCGCTGCGCTTCCTCAAGCGCGACGCGGTGCAGGCGCGCGTGCACACGGACCTGTCGGATGAGGACGCGCTCCTCATGTCGCTGGCGGAGGCCATCCACGCCACGCCGGTGGAGCCCGAGGTCCTCGAGGCCAAGCGCGACCAGCTGGAGTCCGAGGGTCGGCTGAGCGCGGCCGTGGCGGACATGCTCGCCAAGGCGCTCGCCACGGACGAGTCCCTGGCGCCCGAGGGTGTCGAGGAGGAGATCGACGCCGACGAGCTGGCCGCGGACGTGTCGCAGCGGTTGGGCGCCATCAACCAGGACCTCTCGCTGCTGGCGGACGTGTTCGCGTCGCTGGACGAGTCGCGCCGGGCGGAGTTGCTGATGCAGTTGCGGTACTCGTCGGAGCTGGTGGCGTACCTGGAGGGGCTGTCGTGATGGTGGATGCTCTCGCCCGTGACAGGGCCCGCCTGTTGGAGTTGCTCACGCAGCGCTCCTTCGAGCGCCGCCGCGTCGTGCTCTCGTCCGGCAAGGAGTCCGACTTCTACATCGACTGCAAGCGCACGGCGCTGCTCGCCGAGGGGCACTTCCTCATCGGTCGGCTGTTCCTGGACGCCATCCGCCGCGAGGCGCCGGAGGCGGTGGGCGTGGGCGGGCTGACGCTCGGCGCGGATCCACTCGCGTCGGCGGTGAGTCTCACGGGCTACCTCTCCAGCTATCCGCTCTCCGCCTTCATCGTCCGCAAGGAGCCCAAGGGCCACGGCACCGGCCAGTGGATCGAAGGCCTGAGCGGGCTGGGCACGGGCGCGAAGGTGGCCATCGTCGAGGACGTGGTGACGACGGGTGGCTCCACGCTGAAGGCCATCGAGCGGGCCCAGGCCGAGGGGCTCACGGTGCTCGGGGCGTTCGCCCTGGTCGACCGGTTGGAGGGAGGGCGCGAGGCGGTGGAGGCCGCGGGCCACCGTCTCACCACGCTGTTCACCCGCAAGGACTTCATCCCTTGAAGAAGCTGCTCGCGACGGGAGCGCTGCTGGGCGCGCTGGCCGGCTGTTCCCCCCTGCCTCCCATCGCCGTGGGTGAGCAGGCCCCCACCCTGAAGGACGAGAACGCGGAGTCGCGGTACCGCAAGCTGCTCGCGAAGTACACGAGCAACCAGGAGATCTACGACGGCTTCGACACGCGCCTGTTCGCGGGTGCGACGCTGCAGACGTGGACCTTCCGCGAGGCGCGCGTGAAGCGTCAGGCGGCCTTCCAGGTGCTGCCCGAGGCGAAGGTGGCGGAGTTGCTCGCCGAGGAGCGCGCCGAGGCGTCGCAGGTGCACGAGTTCTTCCTCGGCGTGCACGTCAACGACTACCGCTACCTCGACTTCGACTTCCGCCGCTCCATCTGGCGCATGGCGCTGGTGACGCCCGCGGGTGAGGTGACGCCGGTGCGCATCCGCCGCCTGGGTCGCGCGGACATGGAGATGCGCGCCTACTACCCGTACACCAACGTCTTCTGGGTGGGGTACGAGGTGCAGTTCCCCACGGTGATGAGCAGCGGCCAGCCCGTGATTCCCCCGGGCACCGAGCACGTCACGTTCCGGCTGGCCTCGTCGCTGGGGCAGGCGGAGATGAAGGTCTCCGCGCAGTAACGTAACGGCTCGCGCCTCAGGTCTGCTCGGGGCGCTTGAGCCACTTCTCGGTGACGGTGAGCGTGGGGCCGGCCTGGAGCCGCTCCAACAGCGCGGCCGGCGAGGCATTCACCGCGAAGGGCAGGGCCTGGGACTCGGGGACGAAGCCCTCGGCGGCCAGGTGCCTGGACAGCGCCACCAGCGGCTGGAAGAAGCCGAGCGTGTCGAGCAGGCCCATGGGCTTCTGGTGCAGCCCCAACTGCGCCCACGTCACGATTTCGAAGAGCTCGTCCAGGGTGCCGAAGCCGCCGGGCAGGGCGACGAAGGCGTCCGCGCGCGTGGCCATGAGGGCCTTGCGCGCGTGCATGGAGTCCACGCGGATGAGCTCGGTGAGGCCCAGGTGGGCAATCTCCCGCGCGCCCATGAAGTGCGGCAGCACGCCCACCACCTGGCCTCCCGCGGCGAGGGTGGCGGCGGCCACGGTGCCCATCAGTCCCACGCTCGCGCCCCCGTAGACGAGCGTCATCCCCCGTCGGCCCAGCTCCGTGCCCAGCTCGCGCGCGGCCTCGGTGTACTCGGGGCGGGTGCCGGGCCTGGAGCCGCAGAAGACGCAGATGTTGCGCACGGACATGTCAGAAGGCTCCGCGCCGCTCGGGGTGCGCCGCATAGAGGGCCACCAGGGCCGACAGGAAGAGGATGATGGGCAGCGCGAGCGCGTACACCTGTCGGCCCTGCCGAAGCGCGATGCCGCACGGAAGGCCGAAGAGGAAGCCGCCCAGGTGGCCCGACCAGCTCACGAAGGGCAACAGGCTCAGCACCGCCACCTGCACCAGCCAGATGCCCAGCTCCCGTCGCCCCTGCCGCGTGGCGATGGGCAGCATGGCGCCCGCCCAGCCGAGAATCATCCCGGACGCGCCCACCATGGGCGTGTCGAAGTTGAACAGCAGCGAGAACACGGATGCGCCCAGCGCGGTGACGAGCGACAGGCCGAAGAAGCGCAGCGAGCCGATGCCGCGCTCCAGCGTGAACCCCAGCGTCACCACCACGGACATGTTGAAGACGAGGTGGAGGATGCCGCCGTGCTCCAGCGCGCACGCGAGCAGCCGCCAGTACTGGCCCTCCTGCACCGCGGGGCCGTACAGCGCGCCCAGCGGGAGCTGCCGCGCGGTGAAGGACGGCAGCTGTCCGGCTTCCTCCAGGAGGAAGACCGACACGCACAGGCCGATGATGGCGTAGCAGACCCACGGGCGAGGCTGCGGTGCCTGGGGCGGGGGAGGCGTGCCGAACGGATGGCCTCCGCCGCGCGAGTCAGGTCCGCCACCTGGCGCGTCGAGGATGTGTCGCGGTCCGGAGGACATGTCCCTCACAACTCCCGGGAAAGGGTGGTGTCGCGCAGCCAGTGGTGGTCATCGGGATGCGGATAGTCGAGGGTGAAGTGCAGTCCCCGACTCTCCTTGCGACGACTGGCGCAGTCGACGATGAGCAGGGCCACATCGGCGATGTTGCGCAGCTCGATGACGTCCCGGGTCACCTCGAAGCGCCAGTAGTAATCACGAATCTCCTCGCGCAACAGCTCCAGCCGGCGGCGCGCGCGCATCAGCCGCTTGTCCGTCCGGACGATGCCCACGTAGTTCCACATGAGCCGGCGGATCTCGTCCCAGTTGTGGCTGACGACGACGCTCTCGTCGGACTCCACCGCGCTGCCAGGGTCCCACTCCGGCGGGTCCTCGCGCGGGGTGGGCAGCGACGCCAGCTCCTCCGCCGCGACCTTCACGGCGCGCTGTCCGAAGACGAGCCCCTCCAAGAGCGAGTTGGACGCGAGCCGGTTGGCGCCGTGCAGTCCCGTGCAGGACACCTCACCGATGGCGTACAGGCCCGGCACCGACGTGCGCCCGTGCAGGTCCGTCACCACGCCGCCGCACTGGTAGTGGGCCGCGGGGACGACGGGGATGGGCTGTACGGCCATGTCGATGTTGAACGCCTTGCAGGTGGCGTAGATGTTGGGGAAGCGCTCGGTGAGGAACGCCCGGCCCATGTGCGTCATGTCCAGGTAGACACACTCGTCGCCAGTGCGCTTCATCTCCGCGTCGATGGCGCGCGCCACCACGTCGCGCGGGGCGAGCGCGCCCAGCGGGTGATAGCGCTCCATGAACGTCTGCCCGCCCTTGAGTCGCAGCTTGCCGCCCTCGCCGCGCAGGGCCTCGCTGATGAGGAAGCTCTTGGCCTCCGGGTGGAAGAGGCAGGTGGGGTGGAACTGGTAGAACTCCATGTTCGCCACCTGCGCGCCCGCGCGGTACGCCATGGCGACCCCGTCCCCCGTGGCCACGTCCGGGTTGGACGTGTACAGGTACACCTTGCCCGCGCCGCCGGTGGCCAGCACCGTCACCTTCGCGAGGAAGCGCTCGATGCCGCCGTTCTCTAGGAGCGCGTACGCGCCCAGACACCGGCTGCTGCCAGGCCTGGGCAGACGTCGGTCCAGGATGAGGTCGATGGCGGCCGTGTTGGTGAAGAAGGTGATGTTGGGCGTCTCGTCGCACTTCGCGAGCAGCGCGCGCTGCACCTCGCGCCCGGTGATGTCACCCGAGTGGATGATGCGCCGCGCGGAGTGGCCGCCCTCGCGCGTCAGGTCGAACTCGCCGGAGGTCTGCCGGTTGAACTCCGCGCCCAGCGTGACGAGCTCCCGCACGCGCTCGGGGCCCTCGCGCACCGTCACCTCCACCGCGTCCCGGTGGCACAGGCCCGCGCCCGCGACGAGGGTGTCCTCGATGTGGGCGTCGAAGGAGTCGGTGGGGGCCAGCACGCTGGCGATGCCACCCTGGGCGTAGGCCGTGTTGCTCTCGCCTCGCTCGCGCTTGGTCAGCACCGCCACGGTGCCATGCCGGGCCGCCTGGAGGGCGAAGGAGAGGCCCGCCACGCCGCCTCCCAGGACGAGAAAGTCGAACCGATGGGGCATGGCCAACAGCCTTAACGGCTGTAAGTGCTGGAAACAAGGCGTTTTCTTGAGGACTTTCCTGCGTGTGTCTAAGGTTCGAGGGCCGATATGCGAGCCATTCCCGCGCTCATGCTCTGTGCCGTGCTGGGCCTCCCGTCATGGGCGGGGGCGTCCGAGTCCATCTACCGGTACGTGGAGAAGGACGGGACCATCGTCTACACGAACGTGCCGCCGACGGGCTCCAAGGGTGCGAAGAAGATGAAGGGCGCGTTCACCCCGCCGCCGGCGAAGAGCCGTCCGGTCGTGGGACGCTCGCGCACGCCGCCGGACCTGGACCCGCACATCGCCGCGGCGGCGGTGCGCTACCGCATCCCGACGGCGCTCGTGCGCGCCATCATGCACGCGGAGAGCAACTTCAATAAGAACGCGCTGAGCCACAAGGGCGCGAGCGGATTGATGCAGTTGATGCCGGGCACCGCGTCGGACATGTACGTGAAGGACATCTTCGACGAGCGCGACAACATCGAGGGCGGGGTGCGCTATCTGCGCGTGCTCGCCAACATGTTCGACGGCGACATGGTGAAGATGATTGCCGCGTACAACGCGGGCCCGGACGCGGTGAAGCGCTACGGCGGCAAGGTGCCCCCGTACGAAGAGACGCAGGGGTACGTGCGCAAGGTGCTCCAGCTCTACTACCACTACAAGGAGCGCGAGCGACCCGCCGAGAGCGGACCCCGCGAGCTCACATCCCAGAATGACGACGCGCGTGAAGGGGCGGCCGGAGACGAGCCCCGCTGACGACGAGTTCCTCCAGCAGCTCCAGCGTGGTGGAGAGCTGCTGGCGGCCAACAAGGTCATCGAGGCCAGGAGCTTCCTGGAGCGTGCCCACCAGCTCCAGCCTCGCAACGAGAAGGCGCAGAACCTGCTGGGGCTGTGCTTCTTCAAGCTCGGCATGTTCGACAGGGCGGCCGAGCTCTACGAGATGCTCGTGCGCGACAACCCGGTGGACCCGACGCTGCGGGTCAACCTGGGGTTGGTGTACCTGAAGACGAACGCGCTGCAGCGCGCGGTGCGCGAGTTCGAGACGGCCACGGACCTGTCGCCCGAGCACCAGAAGGCGCAGAACTACCTGGGCCTGGCGCTCGCGCAGATGGGCGAGTACGGACGCGCGCGCGAGCACTTCCTGCTCGCGGGCAGCGACGCGATGGCGGAGAAGATGTCCCGCGCCATCGCCGGGGAGAACTTCGCCCGCGCCACGCCCGCGCCTGTGCCGCCTCCCGCCGCGCGCGTGGAGAGCCCGGCTCCCGTGCGGGCGCAGCCTCCGGAGCCGGAGGAAGAGGAGATCCGCTTCGCCGAGGACGAGGGGCCCAGTGCGCTGGGCGATGGTGAGTCGGAGTCCGCTGCCTCCGAGGCGCAGGCCCGCGAGGAGACGGGGCGTGCGGGTGCGTCGGGTTCATCCTCCACGGGGCGCGCTCCAGGTGCGTCGGGAGCCTTCGCAACGGGCGGCGGGCAGGGTGTGTCGGGCTCATCCGTGGCGGGTGGCTCGCAGGGTGCGTCGCTGACATCCGCGGCGACTGGCGCCCTCGGAGTGTCCGCAACGGGTGCGGTGGGCGCGCCCGGAGTGGCCTCCATGGCGGGCTCCGTCACGACCGTGGGGGCGTCCGGCGCGACGGGCGCGCATGCCGAGTCTCCCCAGGCGGGCTCGGGTACGTCCCCCGCGCCGGTTTCATCCGCGCCGGCGGGCACGGTCCCCGCCGGGGACGAGTCCTCCGCCGCGACCTCCTCGGTGCCGCTGTCGCGGCTCCAGCTCACCAAGGTCGCCGCGCGGCCCAGCCCGGCGCGCGAGACGGCCGCCTCCGCGCCGCTCCTCACGGTGCTCGCGCCCTCGCTGGCCCTGGACTCGGAGCGGGGGAGTGGACCCTTCGCACTCGGTGAGGGCCGCTTCCGCATCGCGGTGGACACGGAGCTGCTCACCCGGCTGGACGGCCTGGTGGCGCTCGAGGGGCAGCTCGCGTTCCAGCCCGAGATGAAGCGCTTCCGCGGGCGGGCGACGGACAAGCCCTTCGGTGAAGGCGCCTCGCGCATGGTTCGCGCCCGGGGACGGGGCCTGCTCCACCTGGAGCCCTCCGAGCGCCGCACGTTCCTGGCGGTGGACCTGGGCGAGGACTCCGCCTACTTCCGCGACGAGAACGTCTTCGCCTTCGAGGAGCCGGTGATGTTCGAGAACGGCCGGGTGCCGTCGGACATCGCGCCGGACCTGGACCTGGTCCACCTGCGCGGTCAGGGACAGGTGCTGCTGAGCCTCCCCGGGCCGCTGCGCTCGGTGGCGGTGCGCCCGGAGGCGCCGGTGACGGTGCCGCTGACACACCTGGTCGGATGGCAGGGCAACCTGACACCTCGCGTGGTGCCGCTGCTCAAGTCCACCTCCGGCGAGTCGCTGCGCACGGCGGTGGAGCTGGGGGGCGAAGGTTTTGCCCTCATCGCCCTCGGGGTCCGCTAGAAGGTGCGCCATGGCCACCGACCGAGCGATTCGCAAACAGCGCAAGCGGGAGGAGCGGGCGCGCCGGCGCGCCGAGCGCAAGCCGAGCGTGCTGGTGCAGGAGTTCTGGAACCTGCCCAACATGCTGACGCTGGGGCGCATCTTCCTCATCCCCCCGTTCGTCTGGCTCATGTACGACGGAGACCCGCTCAGCTCCCTGTTCGCGGGCCTCGTCTTCGCCGTCGCCGCCATCACCGACGTCATCGACGGCTACCTGGCGCGCAAGTGGAACCTCATCACCGTGGTCGGCAAGTTCATGGACCCCCTGGCCGACAAGCTCATCGCCATGGCGGCCCTGGTGATGATGGTGCGGCTCGGACGCATCGCGGCGTGGGTGGTCATCGTCCTGCTCGCCCGCGAGCTCATCGTCAGCGGCCTGCGCACCATCGCCGCCAGCGAGGGCATGGTCATCGCCGCCGGCCAGGAGGGGAAGTGGAAGACGTCCCTTCAGCTCGTGGGCATCATCTCCCTGTGCGTCCACTACGTGCACCCGCTGACGCTCGGCTCGTTCAGCACGCCCGTGGACTACAACCTCGTGGGCAAGGTGCTCGTCTACCTGTCCGGCGCGTTCTCCGTGTGGAGCGCGGTCGTCTACTTCCGGGCCTTCCTCGCCATGCTCGCGAAGCGAGGAGACGAGGCGCCGATCGCGAAAAGTGTTTGACGCCGTTGGGAGGCCTCTGTATACCCCACCTCACTTCGGGCGCGGCGCTGACGCGACGCGGCTGAAGCGGTGCCTGATGCGGGAATAGCTCAGCGGTAGAGCATCGCCTTGCCAAGGCGAGGGTCGAGGGTTCAAATCCCTTTTCCCGCTCCAAAAGAAGGCCCCTTGGGAAACCAGGGGGCCTTTTGTTTTCACCTGGAGAAGGTGCGGGCGCCGGAAGGTTGAGACGTCGCGGTACGTGATGCGGGAATAGCTCAGCGGTAGAGCATCGCCTTGCCAAGGCGAGGGTCGAGGGTTCAAATCCCTTTTCCCGCTCCAGAACGAAGGCTCCCAGGGAAACCCGGGAGCCTTTTTGTTTTCTCACGCAATGACTCGCATCGCATGCGTGGTTGCCCCGCGGGGTGGGGCGGTCGAGCATGCGGCAGGGCCGGCCGCACGGAGGGGAGACGACCTCCGAGAGTGGGTCCGAGGGAATGGTGCGGGGTGTATGGCTTGCCTCGCGCGCACTCGGGCCCTGCTATATGAAGGGCCCCCTCATGATTCGCCTCGTCCGAGAACTGTACCAATACCGAGGCCTGCTCCTCAGCCTCGTCCAGCGTGAGCTCAAGGCCCGCTACCGCGGCTCGTTCCTGGGCTTCCTCTGGACGTTCCTGAACCCCACGCTGCACATGATGGTGTACGCGCTGCTCTTCACCATGGTGATGCGGCAGAACATCCCCAACTACCCGTACTTCATGTTCGTGGGGCTGCTGCCGTGGATCTGGTTCACCTCGTCGCTGACGGCGGGCGCCAGCGCCATCAGTGACCGGCGCGACCTGATGACGAAGGTGCGCTTCCCGGCCCAGGTGCTGCCCACCACGGTGGTGATGACGAACCTGAGCAACTACGTGCTGTCGCTCCCGCTGATGGTGACGCTGGGGCTCATCTACGGGCAGTACCCCACCTGGCACGTCATCGCGTACCCGCTGGTGGTGCTCATCCAGCTCATCTTCACGTTGGCGCTCACGTACATCGTCGCGGCCATCAACGTGTCGTTCCGGGACCTGCAGCACATCGTCGGCAACGTGCTGACCATGTGGTTCTTCCTCACGCCGGTGCTGTACCAGGCGAGCACCATCCACGACGGAGGCCTGCGCACGACCATCCTGATGGCCAACCCCATGGCCAGCTTGATGCTGTCGTACCAGGCCATCTTCTACGAGCACCGCCTGCCGGATGCGGGCCCGCTGGCCGCGCTGGCCGTCGTGTCGGTGGTGTTGCTGTGGGGCGCGTCCGTCCTCTTCGAATCCCGCCGCGAGGACTTCGCGGAATCCATCTGAGCCGTCGCCATGCAGGAACCCCTCGACGCCATAGTGCTGCGCGATGTCGTGAAGAGCTTCCGGAAGAGGACCATCCGGGGCGAGTACACGACCTTCAAGTCCGAGCTGCTGCGCTGGTTGCGCGGCAAGAACAAGCCGAAGGACGGTGGGCTCATCACCGCGCTGCGCGGCATCAACCTGCGCATCCCCCGCGGCAAGACGGTGGCCATCATCGGCCGCAACGGCTCCGGCAAGAGCACGCTGCTCAAGCTCATCACCGGCATCTACACGCCCACCTCGGGCGTGATGGAGATCAACGGCCGCATCTCCGCGCTGCTGGACCTGGGCGCGGGCTTCCATCCGGACTTCTCCGGCCGGGAGAACATCCTCATCAACGGCATCATCCTCGGCATGACGCGCGCGGAAGTGCGCGAGCGGATGGATGACATCATCGCCTTCAGCGAGCTGGGCGAGTTCATCGACGAGCCGGTGCGCACGTACTCCAGCGGCATGTACATGCGCCTGGCGTTCGCGGTGGCCACGCACGTGGACCCGGACATCCTCATCGTCGACGAGATCCTCGCGGTGGGCGACGAGCACTTCAGCAAGAAGAGCCTCGCGAAGATGACGGAGTTCAAGAAGCGCGGGAAGACCATCGTCCTGGTGACGCACGACCTGGGCACCGTGGAGAAGTGGTGCGACGAGGTCGCGTGGATCGACGGTGGCTACATCCGCCGCGTGGGTCGCCCCTCGGACGTCGTCGCCGAGTACAAGCAGGCCATCGCCCTGGCGGAGGCGCAGTCGGCCACCTTCACGCCGCCCGCGCTGACGGAGGACGGTGGCGCGCTGCCGCAGGTCAACGCACCCGTCGAGGACGGTCCCGTGCGCCTCTCCGGCCTGCGGCTGATGTCGCCGGGCGGCGCGGAGATGTCGCGGCTGTCCCCCGAGGTGGCGGTGGAGGTCTGCGTGGACTTCTCCGTCCAGGGCCCGTGCGCGGACCTGGAGTTCGAGGTGTCGCTCCAGTCCCCGGAGGGCCGCGCGCTCTACGAGACGAGCACGCGCGTGGAGTCCGTGCCGCTGCCGAAGGAGCTGCCGTCCTCCGGGCGGATGCGCTTCGTCCTGGAGCGGCTGGGCCTGCTGGCGGGCACGTACGTGTGTGTGGTGTCGGCTCGCACGGCGCAAGGCGTGTCCCGCGAGCGCTGCACCTTCGAGGTGAACTCCTCGGTGGCCGAGCGAGGGGTGTTCCGTCCCGCCCACCACTGGGTGGTGGAGCCCGCCGCGGTGCAGATCGCGCCCGCGCTCGCGGGGGGGGGCCGTCCCTAGTTTCATTCGGGTTGGCGGCAGTCGCGAGGGGGCGTATCCGTGCGGCCGGCACGCGAACGAGAGAGGCGGTACGGCGGTGAAGACAGTGCTGGAGAAGCTCGCCGGTGATTCACAGGCGCCCGACGCGGCGCCGGGCGCCGGGGAGCTGGCGCGGATGGTGGCCGTGGTGCGCTCGCTGTTGGAGGCGCGCCGCCCGTGTCTGCCCGAGTCCTGCGAGGACGTGACGGCGCTGGAGGGCGCGCTGCGGCTGCTCACCGAGCAGCTCCACCGGGCGCGGCCGGACGGGGCGCACGCGCTGTCCCCGCTGCAGGAGGCCTCGCGGCTGGCGGTGCCCCACGAGTTCGCGGTGCCGGACTCGCACCGCGCCACGCTGGGCCGCGTGGTGACGGCGACGAAGCGCGCCTTCATCGAGGGCCTGCACCCGTTCCATGTCGAGTCGCTGCGTCCCCAGGCCGACTTCAACAAGGCCGTGGTGCGCGTGCTGGAGTACCTCACGGTGCACCGCGCGCTGGGCCTGCGCGAGGACGTGTCGGCCTGGGCCCGCGCGCAGCTGGAGCCCAAGGCGGACCCGACGCGCTGGCGGGTGGCGCGCTCCCACCGGGGCGGCGCGCTGGGCTCGGTGGTGGAGGCCGCCAAGCGCTCGTACCTGTCCGCCGCGGGGCCCGTGCTGGAGGGGCTCCTCAAGGGACAGTCCGCCTGGAACACGGCCATGGTGGAGGCCGTCGTCGCGGCGGCCAGTCCCACGCCGCCCGACGAGGCCACGGGGGCCCGGTGGGTGGCGGGGCTCGTCGAGCACAATGATCCACTGAGGCCCGAGGCCCTGCCGCGCCCGTTGCGCGCGGGGGCCCCGCTGTGGACGGAGCTGTTGCGTCGGCAGACGCGCTTCAACGAGCAGGCGGTGCTGGCGCTGGCGGGCGTGCTGGGCACGCGCACTCCGGCGCCCCGTCCTCCGGAGCTGGGCGACTACGAGGGCTGGTGCGCGGGCCGGGAGCCGGCGGACCTCGAGGCCGCGCGCGAGGCGCTCGGCTCGCTGTCCTCGCGGACCCGGGTGACGCTCGTCACGCCGGTCTACAACACGCCCGAGGCCTTCTTCCGCGAGTGCGCGGACAGCGTGCGGGCCCAGCTCTACACGGAATGGGAGTGGGTGCTCGTCGACGACGCCAGCACCGCGCCGCACGTCGCGGGGATGCTGCGCGAGGCGGCGGCCGGGGACGCGCGCATCCGCGTGGTGACGCTGGCGCAGAACGGCGGCATCGCGCGGGCGACGAACGCGGGCCTGGCGGTGGCGACGGGCGACTGGGTGGGCTTCCTGGACCACGACGACACGCTGGCGCCGCACGCGCTGGCGCGGATGGTGCTCGCGGCCGAGGCGGAGCCGTCGCTCGATGTCCTCTACAGCGACGAGGACCGACTGGACTCCGCGGGCCGACGCACGGCGCCGTTCTTCAAGCCGGACTGGTCTCCGGACCTGCTGCGCTCGGTGAACTACGTCTGCCACTTCCTCTTCGCCCGGCGGCGGTTGATTGAAGCGGTGGGCGGCGTGCGCGAGGGCTTCGACGGCTCGCAGGACTTCGACCTGATGCTGCGGCTGAGCGAGGCGGCGCGTGGCATCGGCCATGTGCCCCAGGTGCTGTACCACTGGCGCGCCAACCCGGCGTCCTTCTCCAGTCAGGCGGCGGGGCTGGCCAAGGCGACGGACGCGGGCGAGCGCGCGCTGCGAGAACACCTGGAGCGCAAGGGCGAGTCGGCCGAGGTGTCCAGCCCCGCGCCCACGCAGTACCGGGTGCGCTATCCGGTGAAGGGCACGCCGAAGGTGTCCATCATCGTCCCGTTCAAGGACCGGCCCGACCTGCTGGAGCTCCTGGTTCCGGGGCTGCTGTCGCGCACCACGTATCCTCACTTCGAGGTGCTGCTGGTCTCCAACAACAGCACGAAGCCGGAGACCTTCGCGCTGCTGGAGCGGCTGACGGACCCTCGGCTGGTGAAGCTCACCTGGGACTTCCCCTTCAACTACCCGGCCATCAACAACTGGGCGGCGAAGCAGGCCACGGGCGAGCTGCTGCTCTTCCTCAACAACGACATGGAGGTGGTGGACCCGGGCTGGCTCACGGAGCTGGTGTCGCAGGCGCAGCGGCCCGAGGTGGGCGCGGTGGGCTGCAAGCTGCTCTTCCCCGAGGGCACCGTGCAGCACGCGGGCGCGGTGGTGGGCATCACCGGCATGGCGGGGCACCCGTTCTGGCGGCTGCCGGACGGCCCCATCTCCACGCCCTTCGGCCACACCGAGTGGACGCGCAACTGGCTGTCCGTCACCAGCGCGTGCGTCATCTTCCGGCGCGACGTCTTCGAGGGCCTGGGCGGCTTCGACGAGCGCTTCCAGGTCTGTGGCAGCGACGTGGACATCGGCCTGCGGCTGAACCAGCGCGGCCTTCGCGTGGTGTACACGCCGCACGCGCGCCTCATCCACCACGAGTCCGCCAGCCGCCGCGCGGACGCCGTGCCGGAGTCCGACTACTGGTGGTCCTACGTCTCCTATCGGCCCTGGCTGGGGGAGCGGGGTGACCCCTTCTACAACCCGAACCTCTCGCTGCTCGGCACGGACTGCTCGCTCCGGCGCCACCCGGAGACGGGCGAGACGCTGGCCCTGCGCACGCTGACGCACGACGTGCCCAGCGCGCAGGACCCGGCCATGGAGGCCCGGGCCCGGGCCCAGCGCCATCTGGTGGAGCACCTGGGGGAGCTGGACTTCACGCCCGAGCAGGCGGCGGCGTCACGTGACTCGGCGAGAGCGGCCCTCACGGCGCTGCGCGCGCGCGGGAAGGTGCGCACGGCCACGTGGTTCATCCCCGCGTTCGGCCACGTCTACGCGGGCATCCACACGCTGTTCCGCTTCGCGGACCTGATGCACCGGCGTCACGGCGTGCGGAGCGACTTCGTCGTCTACGACAAGCCGGGCGCGAGCCCCGGTGACTTCGAGGCGAGGGCGGCCAGTGTGTTCCCCGGCGCGGCCGGGGCCTTCCGCGTGCTGGCGGGAGCGTCCGCGCTGGCGGAGCTGCCCGAGTGCGACCTGGCCATCGCCACGTATTGGACGTCCGCGTATCAGGTGCTGCGCCATCCTCGCGCCGCGGTGCGCGCGTACTTCGTGCAGGACTACGAGCCGATGTTCTTCGCGGCCGGTACCCAGTCCGCGCTCGCGGAGCAGACCTATCAGCTGGGGCTGCAGGGCATCTTCAACACGCCGGGCCTGCGCGACACGGTGAAGGCGCTGCACGGCATGGATGGTTTCGCCTTCGAGCCCGCCGTGGACGCGGCGCTCTTCCATGACCGGCGTCCGGCGCGGAAGGGGCCGGTGCGGGTGTTCTTCTACGGACGGCCCGGCAACGAGCGCAACGGCTTCGAGCTGGGGCTCGCGGCGCTGGCGCGGCTCAAGCGGGAGCTGGGGCCGGCGGTGGACATCATCACCGCGGGCGCCGAGTGGCATCCGGAGTCGTACGGCGTCCGGGGCCTGGTGACGAACCTGGGCGTGTTGCCCGCGGAGCGCACGGCGGCGCTCTACCGGGAATGCGACGTGGGTCTGTGCTTCATGTTCACCCGCCATCCTTCCTACCTGCCCCTGGAGATGATGGCGTGCGGCGTGACGGTGGTGACCAATGACAATCCCGCGAACCACTGGTTGCTGGAAGACGGGGAGAACTGTCTGCTGTCCGCGCCGACGGTGAGCTGCGTGCTCGCGCGGCTGCGCGCGGCCGTGACGGATGCCTCGCTGCGCGCGCGAATCGGTGCGCGCGCGGCCCAGCGCGTGCGCCGCACCAGTTGGGAGGAACAGGTGGACCTGCTGCTTGAATATCTGCTGGCACCAGACGTCGGGAGCGCGCGCGCCGCCGTCAAGTGAGGCACTCGCACGGCCCGCCCGCTCGGACGTGGGCCAGGCGGGCGTCGGATGCGTCGGGTAAGACGGGTGCCCGTGCGACTGAGCGCACCTTGTGGCTTTTACCCTTCACTGCCAGCACGTCCCTTGCCTGAGCGCCGCCAGTCATGGGAATGGTTGCAGGACTTACCGAACTTCGCTGGATACGGACCCCTGGTCCATGTAGGCGGCGTCAATTCTCAACGGCCTATGTACAAAGACATCAAGAGCGAGCGCCCTGGTGGGGACTCGACCCAAATGAGCAAGGGGCTTCCATTGTGGACGCCGGCCGCCGGCCGCGCGCAGTGGGAGGCGGGGAGCGCCGACGCACAGGGCGCCAGGATTTACGGTCAGCAGGAACGGGTGCTGAGCACGCTCATCCGCGCCGAGCAGAAGCGCCTGGACCGTGCACTCTCCGTGCTGGAGCTCGGCTGTGGCTTCGGTCGTCACGCCGCCTACGTCACCCGGCTCTCGCACGTCCAGTACCACGGGTATGACGCCTCCGAATCCATGACGGAGCCGCTGCGCCGCGAGGCGCCGCACCTGGCGAAGGAGCGCATCTTCTTCGGCGAGGACCCGCTCACCGCGGTGGGCGAGCGCCGCTTCGACGTGGTCTTCAGTGTCGCCACGTTGCTGCACACGCCGGGGGACCGCATCTCCAGCCTGCTGGAACGGCTGGGCCGACTGCTGCTGCCCGATGGCGTGCTGGTGCTGGTGGAGAACCCGCTGGTGCCCACGAGCGTGTGGGACGCCTCGCAGCACCCGGGCGGCTGGCTCCACGCCTTCGCGGATCTGCTGCCGCAGGGGTGGGACCTGCACCACGGACCCGGCCTGGTGGACGGCCAGGACGTGTACCTCCTCAAACGTCACGGTGACGAGGGCCGCCGCTATTTCCAGCTCACGGGGCCGGAGTCTCCGCGGGACGAGTCGCGACCGGTGACGCTGGAGGCGCTGCGCGAGCGCGCCATGCCCCAGTTCCTGGCGTGGGCGGAGCGGGCCAGCAAGTCCCTGTCGGGCGCCGCGGCCACCAGCGCCGAGGCGAAGGTGGAGGAGCTCACCGAGCGCCTGGCGAAGGAGACCGAGCGCTTCGAGCGCCGGCAGCGGCTCCAGGCGCTGTCCGATGACCTGGCGCGACTGCGGACCTCGCGCGTCGCGTTCCCGGACGCGCCCCCCGCGTACACGCCTCCCGCGGGCATCCCGGGCTTCCTCCACAACGCGCCGCTCGACACGCGTTGGGCCGCCGTCATGCCCCGGTTCGGGAAGCTGATGCATGTCTTCCACCAGGAATGGCATGGCATCCGCGCCGCCGCCGGCTACATGCCGGGGCAGAAGCTGGCCATCGCCTGCGAGCGCACGCTGGATGAGCGGGAGCTGCGCGCGGCCCTGGAGCTCGTCCAGCGCAGCGGCTGCAACACGGTCATCGTCCACTCGTACTCGCCCAACGCCCGTGACTTCATGGTGCTGCTGCGCCGGACGATGGGCTCGTCGGTGCGCATCCTCTCGCTGTGGCATGGCTCGTCGGCGCAGTTCCACTACGCGCTGGAGCTCGACTACTTCGCGCAGCTCGTGGAGCTGAAGCGGCGGGGCGTCATCGACGAGGTGGCCACCGTCAAGCCGGGCATGCACCTGCTGTCCCCGGACATCTTCCCCAAGACGGTCATCAACCTGCCGCCGCGCGTGTCGGACGCCGAGCGCACCTCGCCGACGCGGCGGATGACGCGCGCGGCGCTCATCCCCACGCCCAACGACTGGCGCAAGAACTTCTTCACCAACCTCTTCGCCTGCCAGGCCTCCACGCGCATCGACGACGTCTACGTCACCGCGAGCTACAAGCTGCCCGAGGCGCTCAAGGCCCGCCGCCGCATCCACCACGTCGCGCGCCCCAGCCGCACGGAGCTGTTCGAGCTGGTGCGCCGGTGCGACATCGTCCTGAACGCCTCGCTGTCGGAGTGCCAGCCCATGACGGCGCTGGAGGCGCTCTCGCTGGGCATCCCGTGTGTCCATGGCACGCTGAGCATGGGGGCGCTGGATGCGCATCCCTATCAGCGACTCTCGCAGATCGCCGGTGTGGACTCCGTGGAGGCCGTCACCGCGGCCATCGAGCAGGTGGTGTCGCTGCGCGAGCGCGCGCCCGAGGAGCTGGCGGGGATGATGACGGACTACGAGCGCGCCCTGACGGCGGAGGCGGTCGAGGTCCTGGGGGAGTTCGTTCAGTCATGAGCCCGCGTCGTGTCTGTCTCGTCACCGACGAGCTCTATCCCTTCACCGCGGGCGGCATCGGACGGGTCCTCCACAACCTGATCGAGGACTCGCTCCAGCGCGACGCGGACATCGAGCTGCACCTGCTCTTCCCGTCGAACTCGACGTTGAACCCTCGTGAGGTGGAGCAGCACTTCCAGGACCGGGTGAGCGCGCACCGCGCCGCGCCCCGCGATGACTGGGAGACGAGCTTCGACGAGGGCGGCGTCTATCCGCCTCCGGGGGCCTTCACCGACACCCAATGTCATGCCCAGTCGATGGAGCTGCTGCTCGAGCTGCGCCGGCTGGAGTCCGAGGGCCTCGACTTCGAGGTCATCGAGTTCCCGGACTACCGGGGCTGGGCCTTCTGCGCCATCCAGGAGAAGCTGCTCGGCTGCGGCCTCGTGGGCGCGCGGATGGTGGTGCGGCTGCACTCGACGGCCGGGATGCTGGCGCCCTTCGAGCGTCAGCTGCCGGGGCGCGAGCACCTGGGGCAGTACGAGCTGGAGCGCAAGGCGCTGCTGGACGCGGACCTCATCGTCGCGCACATCCCCGGCGTCGCCGAGCTCAACTGTTCGCACTACGGCTTCGCTCAGGGCTGGCTGGACAAGGTCATCCGGGAGTTTCCGCCCGTCGCGCCGAAGCGGGAGCTGGTGCCGCTGCGAGGCGAGGGCGAGCCGGACCTGCTGTTCGTGACCAAGGTGCAGAGTATCAAGCGCGCGGACGTCTTCGTGCGCGGAGCCGGCGCCTTCATGCGCCGCTGCCCCGAGTACCGCGGCAAGGCGGTGCTGGCCTGCCACGTCGCGAGCGCCGCGTACCTGGCCCAGGTCCAGGCGATGATTCCGGAGGACCTGCGTCCGCGCTTCGTCTTCACCGGCCCCAGCAAGGACCGGGACGCGCTGATGGGGCAGGGCATCGTCGTCATCCCGTCCGCCTACGAGTCCCTCAACCTCACCGCGTACGAGGCCGCCAGCGCGGGCGCCACGCTGGTGCTCAACGCGGCGTGCGTGGCCTTCGCCCCGGGGAGTCCCTTCGTGGACGGCCTCAACTGCCACACCTTCGACGGCTCGGTGGAGGGGCTGGTGGATGCGATGGAGCGCGCGTGGCGCTCCGGTGTGCTCCATCCGGTGGCGTGGACGGCGGACGCGCCGTATTGGGAGCGGCCCCAGCCGGAGCCCGCGTGGACCGAGAGGCTCCCGGACGAGCGGCGGCCTCGCGTCAGCGTGCTCATCACCAACCACAACCTGGGGCGCTTCCTCCCGGAGACGCTCGAGAGCATCGCGGACAGCGACTACCCGGAGATCGAAGTCATCATCGTGGATGACGCCTCCACGGGGGCGTTCGACCACGAGGTGCTGGCTCACATCGAGGAGTCCATCCTCGCGGGCGACAGCGGGGTGAAGCTCATCCGCAACCCCGTCAATCGAGGGTTGCCGGCCTCGCGCAACGTCGGCCTGCGCGCCGCGACGGGTGACTACATCCTGCCGTTGGATGCGGATGACTGCATCAGCCCCACCTTCATCCGAATCGCCGTGGAGGCGCTCGAGCGTCACCGCGAGTTCGACGTGGTGGTGCCGTCCACCGGCTACTTCGACACCGACGAGGCGCGGGCCCAGCGTCGCTTCATCGACTACGCGCTCTTCATCGGAGACTGCCCATCCCTTGGCATGGTCGCCAACCGGTTGGCGTGCGCCACGTCGCTGATGCGGCGCTCGCTGTTCGAGCGGCTCCGCTACAACGAGCAGCTGACGAGCTACGAGGACTGGGACCTCTACCTGCGGCTGGCCCACTCGGGCAGCCGGTTCCTGGTCAGCAACGCGTTGCACTTCCACTACCGGCGGCGCAAGGGCTCGATGATTACCGGGGTCAACCGGCAGCGGCATCTGGAGCTCCTGTATCAGCTCCACCAGGGTCTCCCCCGGCCACTTCCCGCGGGTACGCAGCTGGCCATGTTCCTGTTGCTGGCCCAGCCTGAGCACGCGCTGCACGCGACGGCCGCGGAGGTGGTGTCGGCGTCGGCGGCGAGCGAGGCGCCGCTGCGCTACGACGTGGTGGACAAGGTCAACCGGGCGTTGAAGCGCGTGCCCGTGGTGCACCGGATGCTCAAGGTCGCCGCGGCCGGACTGACGCCGGAGGGCGAGGAGGTCCGGCCCATCCGGTACTCCCTGGTGGACCTGCTCAACCGCACCCTCAAGCGGATGCCCGCGGTGCATCCCCGCATGAAGCAGGTGGTTCGCACCACCAGCCAGTGGGGGCTCAGCCGTCGCTGACGGGCGGCGCCCGGAGCGGACACTTCACCGTGTCCTCCGGGCGCCCTGAAGGGGCCTCAGCGCCGACCGCGCAGCCGGTCCACGAGCTGCTGACGCAGCGGACGCGAGGTGTCCTCTGTTCCCACCACCCGCGTCGCCACGCCTCGCAGCGCATGGTGGACGACGTCGAAACGCTTGAGCGTTGCGTTGACGCGGTCGACGACCTTGTCCAGCAGGGGGCGTGGCGTGGCGTCCGCGAGCCGGGTGTGCAGCAGCGCCTCCTGCTTGTGGGCCTCGCCTTGGAGGATGCGCAGCGAGCGCTCGGGGTGGAGCGCGAGCTTGGGGTGCTTCTGGTACAGGTAGGCCATCAGCCGGTAACGGTCTCCGACGAGGGACGTGCGCGTCATCGAGTCAGGTCGCAGCCGGTACTGGAACAGGGGCTCCGGGATGACGGAGCCCCCGAGCCCGTTCTCCGCGAGCGAGCAGAAGACGTCCCAGTCCTCGTAGCCCGTGAGCCACTCGTCGTACCCGCCCACGTCCTCGACGTCCCGACGCCGCATCAGCGCCGTGCAGGTGGACGCCACGTTGGCGACCCAGAGCG
The DNA here is from genome assembly GCF_024198255.1 of Myxococcus guangdongensis. Lineage (NCBI taxonomy): Bacteria > Pseudomonadati > Myxococcota > Myxococcia > Myxococcales > Myxococcaceae > Myxococcus > Myxococcus guangdongensis. Next base: position 122,440 of record NZ_JAJVKW010000017.1, on the reverse strand, counting down.
CGTCACGCTCCATGCCCCAGGGAGCCCAGCCGCCCGTCACCTGCGTGGCGTCATCGACGAAGTAGGTCACCAGCGAGGTGACGTAGCCGAGCCCAGGGGTTGCCTCCATCACGGTGACGGCCTTCTCCAGGAAGGTCGGCGCGATGAGGTCGTCGGGGTCCAACGGGAGGAGGTAGTGCCCTCGGGCCACCTTCAGGCCCGCGTTGCGCGCGGAGCTCAGGCCGCCGTTCTGCTTGCGGAGGATGCGCAGGTCTGGCGCCTGGACCCTGTCGAGCAGCTCGATGCTCTCCTCCTCCGTGGAGCCATCATCCACGAGGACAATCTCGTAGTCGGTGAAGGTCTGCGCGCGGATGGAGCGCAGCGTCTCCGGCAGGTAGCGCCCCATGTTGTAGTAGGGCACGAGGATGGACACGCGAGGCGTGTCGGACTTGTCCCGCGCGGGCTTCGGGAGGATGCGGTGGCGCGCGTGCGCCACGCCCTCCACCGCCGCTTCCACCTGCCGCACGACGGTCGCGGGGGCGCAGACCTCGGCGATACGCAGTGGGGCCTCGTGGTGCGCGGTCTCCTTCAGGGCGGGCGTGGTGAGCGCCTTCTCCAACGTGGCCGCCAGGTGCTCCACGTCACCCGAGCGGAAGAGCAATCCGCTGCGGCCATCCTCGATGAGCTCGGCCATGCCGCCCGCGTCGCTGCCGACGACGAGCGCGCCGGAGGCCATGGCCTCGAGACAGACGTTGGGGAAGTTCTCCCAGAGGGAGGGGAAGCAGCACACGGTGGCCTCGGCGAGCGCGGCGGCGACCTCCGGACGCGAGCGTGGGGGCTCGAAGCGGATGCGGTCCTTCCAGGCGGGCGCCACGCGGCGCTCCAGCCAGGCGCGCACGGAGCGCCCGAAGGGGCCCGTCTGGGTGTCGCCTCCGATGAGCTGGAGCTCCGCGTCCACGCCGCGCTCGAAGAGCGACTGCATCGCCTCGATGAGGAGGTGGACACCCTTTCGAAACTCCAGGCGTCCGAAGTACAGGACGCGCTGGCGGCCCGTGGGGGGGCGCGGCGGCAGGCGTGGAAAGTCCTGGGCGGTGAAGGGGTGGGGGACCACGACGCCCCGGGTCTCCAGCTTCAGCCGCGTGCTCACCCTGTCGAGCAGCGAGCGCGTGGGAGACAGCAAGAGGTCCGCCTCGCGGATGCACGTGTCCTCGAGGTACTCCTGCTGCGCCGCATCCATGTCCAGGGTGGTGACGCGGTTGAGTTGCTGCACGTCGAAGGTCGGCGTGTGCAGCCGCACGGCGAGCACGGCGGAGGCGAAGTGGTCCAGCGTGCGCCGGGCTCGCAGGGCGAAGTAGCCCTCACCCTCGTACTCGGGGAACTCGATGAAGTCGAAGGCGTGGCGCTCGTGCAACGCACGCAGGGCCAGGTACACCTTCATCGAATGCCGGAGCGGCGGGAAGGGGAAGGCTCCCGCGAAGCCGGGGGCCAGGTCCTGGGCGACGGTGTGCACGTGGACGCCAGGCAGCAGCGTCGCGGCGCGCTCCAGTCCCGCGTGGGGCGCGGTGAGCACATGTATCTCGTGGCCCGCCTCCGCGAAGGCGCGGCACATCAGCGACGCGTAGGAGCCGATTCCACCGCCGAAGAAGGGAGCGAGCTCTCGGGAGACCAGGCAGATGCGCAAGGGGACCTCGGAAGGAAGGGGCTACCGCCGCCCCGGACGACGACCGCGCTTCGCTCCGCCGGGGAGCGTCGGAGGGTCGAGGGGGGCGCCGGATGTTCGCGGCTCGGAGGTCATGACGCTGGCCGCCGTGGAGGGCCGTGAAGGTGCTGCATCGCCACCTGGCGTCGCGCCCCGCTCATCGCGAGCGGCCTCCTCGATGCGCGCGAGTCTCCGCTCGACGTCCTGCCTCCAGGTGGCCTGGGTGCGTGCGTGCTCGCGCTGCACGTCGTGAATCGTCGCCAGCGCATCGAGGATGGACTCGTTGAACTCCACCTGCTTGCGCAGCGCCTCGTTGATGAACGGCTGGAAGACGAGCCGGAAGGCGCGCTTCGCCAGCACCAGCGCCGGCCCCGTCAATCCGCCCCGGTGCGACGTCACCGGCCCCGCGTAGCGGCTGTCCATCTTCCCGCGCGCCTCGGTGAGCAGCGCGGGCCAGGGCGTGGTGGTCGCGGGTCTCGCGGACGCCTCCAGCACCTGACGAAGCGACTCCCGCGCCTCGGCCGAGGGCTCCGGAAGTCTCTGCGTCTCCCTCGCCACCGACTCGGCGGAGGGCGCTCGGGTCAACAAGTCCTCAGCGCGCATTCGAACCACCTCGGGCAGAAGAAAGGGCCTCCACCAGCGCCGCCACGGTCCGCTCCGGATGCGAAGGCTCCATGGCCACCAGCCGCGCCCCCAGATGCCGGCGCGCGGGTTCCAACACCGTCGACGCATCATGAGCGCCGCAAGCCCTGGCGCCCACGTGCGGCAGGAGCGCCTGTGCCACCAACGTCTCCACACCCAACAGCACCACCGGCGCCGAGGACACGCGCACCGCGGTCTCCAGTGACGAAGACCCAGGCAGCACACCCGCGCCCGGGCTCACCGGTTGGTCCGGCGTGAAGTGCCACACGGACACGCCCTCGACATCCTCGGGGCCCAGCGTCATGGACGCCGCCTGTCCCCGGGGCCGCAACGCCAGCACCCGCGCTCCCGGCAACCGCTCCACCAGTCGCCGCGCCAGTCGGGAGGACGCATCGTCGGGGCGCACGGTGAACGCGGGACACACCACCTCGACAGCGGGCGTCTCCCCTGTCAGCGCCGGCTCGCTCGGGCGCGCCGTGAGCAGGTCTCCGAACGCCTGGCGCACCTGCTCGGCCACCTTCTCCTGCGAGAGCGAAGCCAGTCGTGCGCGCTGTCCCTCGAGCACCTCCGCGCGCAGGGTGGGGTTCCGGTCCAACACGGCAAGCAGCTGCGCCACCTCGGCCGGCGCATCCGTCAGCGTGGTCAGCCCCGCGCCGCCCATCGTCTCGGGGACGGCCGCCGCCCCATACGCCACCACGGGCACGTCGCGGTACATCGCCTCCAGCAGCGGCACGCCGAAGCCCTCGTGCCGGCTCATCGACAGATACGCCGACGCGGTCCTGAAGCACGCGGAGAGCTGCGCCGGACTCACGCGCCCGAGGAACAGCACCCGCTCCGCGCCGAGCACCTCCTTGAGCCCGTGCAGATACGCGCCATGGGCCCCGTCCCGATGCAGATACCCCGCGACGACCAACCGGCTCCTCGGCTGGTACAGCCGCTGGTACGCGGTGAAGACGCGCAGCACGTCGTCCACCTTCTTGCTCGGCACCGCGCGTCCCACGAAGAGGACGTTCGCGCACCCATCCCCCAGCTCCGCGAGCAGCGCCGGGTCCGGGGCCGTGTCGAACGCGCTCCAGTCGATGGCGAAGGGCAGCGTCGCCACCGAGCCATGGCCCGCGGCCACCAGCTCCTCCGCGCTGAAGCGTGAGTAGCCGAACGCCCGCTCGACATGAGGCCGCAGCTCCAACAGCTCATCCCGCGCCGCATCACACGCGGCGGCGACCTTCCGCTCGAACCCCTCGAACAGCCGGGCGGGCGTCACGTTGTGGTACACGAGCACCTTGCGACCAGGCGCCCGGGCGATGAGCGGCACCAGCCGCGACTGGAAGCTGTGGTGCACCAGCAGGATGGAGTCCGGGCGAGCGTCTTTCGCGTACTCGCGCGCGTGGCGGACCTGGTCCTTGCAGGCGTCGTCCCAGTCCTCGGCGTAGAGGTCCGACGTGTGGCCCCAGCGACGCAGCAGGTCCTGGAGGTAGCGCACCTGGTTGCCCACCGCGTCGCCCCAGGCGAGCCGGGGCAGGAGCTGGTGGACCGCCGGGAGTCCCGTCGTCGGGGGGCTGCGTCTGGATTCACTCACGCGAAGGCTCCCTTAGCCCCGCGAGGGGGAGCACACAAGCCCGAGGCCCCTGGCGCCTTGACCGTCAAGAACCTCTCCGATACGCAGGCACCCTCTCTGAGCACTCGAGGCCCGCGGCACATGAACGTAATGGTGACAGGAGGGTGTGGCTTCATCGGCTCCAACCTCGTGCGGTACCTGCGACGCGAGCGACCCGACTGGACGGTGCTCAATCTCGACCAGCTCACGTACGCGGGCAACCTGGAGAACCTCTCCGACCTGGAGGGCGACCCCCGCCACGTCTTCGTCCGCGGTGACATCGGCAATCGCGAGCTGGTGGAGCACCTGATGGCCGTGCACGCCATCGACGCCGTGCTGCACCTGGCGGCCGAGAGCCACGTGGACCGCTCCATCCTCGGCCCCGAGGTCTTCGTCACCACCAACGTGCTGGGCACCCAGCGGCTGCTCGAGGCCAGCCGCGCGCGCGGCATCCAGCGCTTCGTCATGGTGTCCACCGACGAGGTCTACGGCTCGCTGGGCCCCACGGGCGCCTTCACCGAGTCCTCGCCGCTCAACCCCTCCAGCCCCTACTCGGCCAGCAAGACGAGCTCGGACCTGGTGGCGCTCGCGTACCACCACACGTTCAAGATGGACGTGGTGGTGACGCGCTGCTCGAACAACTACGGCCGCTACCAGTTCCCCGAGAAGCTCATCCCGCTCATGGTGGTCAACGCGCTGCACGACAAGCCCCTGCCGGTGTACGGCGACGGCGCCAACGTGCGCGACTGGCTCCACGTGGAGGACCACTGCCGGGCGCTGCTGCTCGCGCTGGAGAAGGGCCGCGCGGGCGAGGTCTACAACATCGGCGGCGGCGCGGAGCGGCGCAACATCGACATCGTGAAGGCCATCCTCGGCCTCGTGGGCAAGCCCGAGTCGCTCATCCAGTACGTCAAGGACCGGCCGGGACATGACCGGAGATACGCCATCGACCCGTCGAAGATTCGCGCGGAGCTGGGCTGGACGCCCGCGCACACCTTCGAGGAGGGGCTGGCCCAGACGGTGCGCTGGTACGTGGACCACCCGGCGTGGTGGGGCCGGGTGATGAGCGGCGCGTATCGCCAGTACTTCGAGACGCAGTACCAGCACCGCCTCCAGGGGAGGGCGTGACATGCGCGTGCTCGTCACGGGCTCGAATGGACTGGTGGGCAGCCGCGCCTGTCTGCAGTTGGAGCAGCGCGGCCACACCGTGGTGGGCCTGGGGCGAGGTCCCCGGCGCACCGGTGGCGCGTATGGCTACGCGACGGTGGACCTGACGCGCGAGGCGGACGTGGCCTCGGCGCTCGAGGCCGCGGCGCCCGAGGTCATCATCCACTGCGCCTCCATGACGGAGGTGGACGCGTGCGAGAAGGACCCGGAGGCCGCCTACGCGGGCAACGTGCGCGCCACCGAGTTCGTCGCCCGGGGCGCTCGCAAGGCCGGGGCGCACCTGGTGCACGTGTCCACCGACTACGTCTTCGACGGCGAGGCGGGCCCGTACGACGAGGACGCCGTGCCCAACCCGCGCGGCGTCTACGCGGTGACCAAGCACATGGGTGAGCAGGCGGCGCGGGTGCTCGCGCCCGGCTGTGCCATCGCCCGCACGGCGGTGGTGTACGGCTGGCCCCCGGTGGAGGGGCGGCTCAACTTCGGCGCGTGGCTGGTGACGAATCTGGAGAAGGGCCAGCCCGCGAAGCTCTTCGAGGACCAGGTGGTCTCGCCCAGCCTCGCGGACAACGTGGCGGCCATGCTGGTGGAGCTGGGCGAGCGCAAGCTCGGCGGCGTCTGGAACACCTGCGGCGCCGCCGTGGTGGACCGGGTGGCCTACGGCCGGGCGCTGTGCGAGGTGTTCGGGTTCGACGCGAAGCTCATCGTCCCGACGCGCATGGCGGAGCTGAAGCTGCCCAGCCCCCGCCCGCTGAAGAGCGGGCTGAAGACGGACAAGGTCCGCACCGGGCTCGAGGCGAAGCCGCTGGAGCTGGCCGAGTCGCTCGCGCGCTTCCACGCCACGTGGAAGGCCGCGCGGGGGCACTGACGTGGAGAGGTGGACATGAAGGGCATCATCCTCGCCGGCGGCTCGGGCACCCGGCTGTATCCGCTGACCCGCGTGGTCAGCAAGCAGCTGCTCCCGGTGCACGACAAGCCGATGATCTACTACCCGCTCAGCACGCTGATGCTGGCGGGCATCCGCGACGTGCTCATCATCTCCACGCCGCAGGACCTGCCGCGCTTCCGGGAGCTGCTGGGTGACGGCTCGCAGTGGGGCATGCGCTTCGAGTACGCCGAGCAGCCCCGACCCGAGGGCCTGGCGCAGGCGTTCATCATCGGCCGCGACTTCGTGGGCAAGGACCCGGTGTCGCTCATCCTGGGCGACAACATCTTCTACGGCCACGGGCTCAGCAACCTGGTGCGCGAGGCCGCGCGCCGCACGTCCTCCGGCGCCACAGTGTTCGGCTACTACGTGAAGGACCCGCAGCGCTACGGCGTCGTCGAACTGGACGCGAAGAACCGCGCGGTGAGCCTGGAGGAAAAGCCGGCGAAGCCCAAGTCCAGCTACGCCGTCACCGGGCTGTACTTCTACGACAACCAGGTGCTCGACATCGCCGCCGCGCTCAAGCCGAGCCCGCGTGGCGAGCTGGAGATCACCGACGTCAACATCGAGTACCTGCGCCGAGGGCAGCTCGACGTGGAGCTGATGGGGCGCGGCTATGCGTGGCTCGACACGGGGACGCACAGCTCGCTGATGGAGGCCTCCAACTTCATCGAGGTCATCGAGCGGCGGCAGGGCCTCAAGGTGTCGTGCCCCGAGGAGATTGCGTACCGGATGGGCTACATCGACGCGCAGCAGCTCATGGCGCTGGCCGAGCCGATGCGGAAGAACGAGTACGGCGAGTACCTGATGGCCGTCGCGGAGAACCGGGGGGCGGTGTCGTGAAGGTCCTCCCCCAGGAGATTCCAGAGCTGCTGTTGCTCGAGCCCAAGGTCTTCGGTGACGACCGGGGCTTCTTCATGGAGCTGTTCCACGCGAAGCGCTACGCGGACGCCGGCATCCCCGGGCCCTTCGTGCAGGACAACTACTCGCGCTCGGGGAAGGGCACCCTTCGCGGGCTGCACTTCCAGGAGCCGCAGGGGCAGGGGAAGCTGGTGCAGGTGCTCGCGGGCGCCGTGTACGACGTGGCCGTGGACGTGCGGCGCGGCTCGCCGACGTTCGGCCGGTGGGTGGGCGTGGAGCTGTCCGCGGAGAACCGCCGGCAGCTCTGGATTCCGCCGGGCTTCGCGCACGGCTTCTGCGTGACGAGTACCACCGCGGACTTCCATTACAAGTGCACCACGCAGTACGCGCCCGAGGTCGAGCGCTGCATCGCGTGGGATGACCCGGACCTCGCCATCCCCTGGCCGGTGACGGAGCCGCTCATGTCTCCGAAGGACCTGCGCGCCCCCCGGCTCAAGGACGCGCAGGTGCTGCCGTCGCTGTAATCGTCGCCTGGGCGGGCGACGGGCCCGCTCACATCGCTCCGCCGGCGCGCAGGTTGATGCCGTACTCGAGGTAGGCCTTGAGGCACGACATCATGTGCATCCAGCCGCCACAGTTGCCGTAGGACGCCTGGATGTCCGCCTTCGAGTCCTTCCAGCCCGACTCGCGAATCTGGACCATCGTGTTGCCGGCGTCGATGGACGAGAAGCGCATCTCCACCCGGATCTGATAGCCGCCGGGGCCCGCCTCCCACTCGAAGACGAGCCGGGCGTCCTTCTCCACCTCGCGGACGATGACGTCGTGCTCGCCCGGCACCTCCGCGAAGCGCCACTTCACCGTGGTGCCCGCCACCAGCGGACCGCTCGCCGCCTGGACGAAGTAGCCGCTGAGCTTGCGCGGGTCCACCACCGCGTCGAACACCTCCGCCACCGGCTTCTGGACCTTCAGCTGCACCTGGAACCTGGGCTCCATCTCGTTGCTCCTCCCGCTGGGGTTCGGCCGGACAATATGTTATAGAATTATAACATGTCGAGGGCGGAGCGGGATGACCTCATCTTCAAGGCGCTGGCGGACTCGCGGAGGCGGGCGATGCTGGACTTGTTGAAGGAGGCGCCGCGGACGACGGGGGACCTGTGCGAGCGGTTCGAGGGCTCGCTGGACCGGTGCACGGTGATGCAGCACCTGAAGGTGCTGGAGCGCGCGGGGCTGGTCATCGCGGTGAAGGAAGGGCGCACGCGTTGGAACTACCTCGACGTCACGCCCTTCCAGGAGATCCACGAGCGGTGGATCTCCCCCTATGCACGGGAGGCCGTGGGCCTCCTGTCGAAGCTGAAGCGGGGCGTGGAAGACGACTGACGCCCCGCTGGGACAGCGGCTACAGGCTCTTGAGGAACTCCACCAAATCACCGCGCTGCGTGGCGTCCTGCACGTAGACGGGGTGGGGCGCCTTGTCGCCGCGCGCGGGGTCCATCAGCGAGTCCAGCCCGACCACCTCGCTGTCGTGGAGGAAGCGGTCCTTGCGCCCCAGGTCCAACAGCAGGGGCATGGCGGAGCCGCGAGGCTCACCGCGGCGGCTGGCGTCCACGACGACCGTCTTGTCGTCGAAGATGGTGGTGGGGTCGTCCTGGATGGGCGCGAAGGCGATGGGCCGGATGCCGGGCTCCGCGGGACGCTCGGCGAGCACCGTCGGGTTGTAGCCCGGGTAGATGCTCTTCATCGGCACGATGAAGGACGGGACGCGCTTGCTCTGGTCCACGTTGTGGCAGTTGGTGCAGCGCGCGGTGAACTGCTCGCGTCCGCGCGCGGCCCGGGTGGCGTCGAAGGCGACGGGCGCGGGCGCCTGGAGGCTGTCGGTGTACGCGTTGAGGTCCCTCAGCGCGGTCTCGTCCACGCGCAAGCCCACGGGCGCGGCCTCGGTGCCGGCCTGGTCGGCGGGGACGAGGGTCGCGGTGATGTAGGGGAAGCCCTCGCCCACCACGCCGCCCTTGCCCGCCACCTGGGTCTCCTTGAGGATGGCCAGGTAGTCGTCGGCCAGCTCGGCGCCGGCGGCCTTTCCACCCAGGGCCTGGAGGAAGGTGCGCCCGTTGGGGGTCACGAGGCTCGTGGGGTCCAGCAGCACGGTGTAGACGATGTTGTCGAAGTTCTCGAGCCGCGCGATGTCACCGGGCGTGCCCCAGGGCGCCGCCAGGTCCGTGCGGAAGAAGGGCGCGATGTGCTGCTGCGCGCCCGTGCCGTCTGGCGCGTCGTCGAACGTGCCCAGAGGGTAGTAGGCCGGGTTGCTCACGAGGGCATCGACCTCCGCCTCCGTGGACTTCTCCGTGAGCCCCTTCTCCGAGGGCGCTCGGCCGATGGACTTGTCCCCGTTGGCGGTCAGCTTCACCTGGAGGAGCGGGTAGAGCGCGCGCGTGTTGGCGGCCAACGCGAAGATGCCGCCCACGTTGAGGTTGTGGGGCGTGGGGCCGTCAATCTGCTTGCCGATGGAGCCGCCGCCCAGGTTGTTCGGCGACTTCACCACCGAGCCATCCGTAATCGCGTGGCACAGCGCGCAGGAGACGCCCACCTTGTCACCGCTGGCGACGTCCAGCTTGCCGTCCGCGTTGGTGTCCTTGACCACGACGCCAATCACCGCATTGGCGTTGATGAGCGCGAGGGTGGTGGCTGGGGCATTGAGCAGCGGGCCGTTGGTGCCCTGCGTGGCCAACTCGTTCGCGACGGCCGTTTTCGTGGCGTCGTCCAGCGCGTCCACGTTGACGCTGAGGCCCGCTTGCAGCGCCTGCACCGGGGTGAGTCGCGCGGCGACGATTCCCGCGGGCAGGCGCGCCGCGTCCGTCCAGAAGCCCTCGTTGCCGAAGGTCTCGAAGCGGAACACCTGCTCGCCGCGAGTGCTGTCACCGCCCGTCAATCGCGGCAGGTCCGGCCCCTGGTCCGCGGGGCCGTCCTTCGTCTGGTTCTGGTTGGTGCTCGGACCGCTGTCCTTGCTCTTCGAACAAGCTCCCTGCGCCATGGCCAGGCTGGTGGCAAGAAACACCCAGCCGACCTTCCCACGATTCCTCTTCATCCTTGTCCCCCAATGCTGATGCGCTTCAAAGCGCTCAGCTATTGAGGCACCTCGGGCCAGGGTGGCACGTGCATTCGGCGTGGGACTCGAGGCCTGTCGCTTCAGCGACACCAGAGTTGATCGCCTGTGCTCAATCGGGAGCGCGAGCGTCGTGCGCCATGCTTCCGGGTGCGGGGCAATCAGCGCGCGACGCTGTCACGGGCCAGCGTGCACTCCTCGCAGCCCGAGTCTGGCCCGCAGAGGAAGACGAGCGGGTCCACGGCGAGCTGCTCCAGCGCGACGGCGACGATGTCCCGCGCGTCCGCCAGTCGCGCGTCGGCGTGGCCCACCTTGCCTTCACGCTGGAGTCCTCGGGGACGGAGCCAGGTGTCGGCGCGACGGAAGCCGGTGCAGCAGTGGTCGGTCTCGGCGATATCCACCGTGCGGACGGCGCCGTCGACCTCGACGACGCAGGGATGGGAGATGGAGTAGGGCACCTCCGCGAGCGCCTCCGCGAGGTGCAGCGTGGTGTCCTCGCTGTGTGTCACGCCGAGCAGGAGGACCTGGCCTCCGAGGGCATGCACCTGGCCCACGGGACTGTCGGGGCCGTGTGGCGGAGAGAGCGGCTGAGGACGGCAGATTCGCACCGCGTGGGGACCGGCCGCGGCGAACGAGCCGCCTGGATGGGTGCTGCGGACCACGCCCGGTTGGCGCCAGAACAGCTCCGCGGTGATGCCCATGTCCGTGGTGGGCGTGGAGCGCGGGTCGAAGACGGACTCGCCATCCGTCATCGTCGGCATCACCAACGTCCCACGAGGACCTACGGCCGCGCGCAGGGCGGCCACCAGTCCGAGGGGCCCGCCTTCGACGGGACGCACGGCCCGGAACGACGTGTGGACCAGGAGCACGCCCGCCTCGCGAACGCCGAGCGCGCGAAGCTGCTCCACCATCTGTTGCTGGCTGACCTCGTTGGACATCGGGTTCGAAATCCTAACCGGGCTTCATCGCGAGCGCCGTCGGAACGTGTTCGATGAGGAAGTCTCGCATCGCCACGACGCGGGGCGCGAGGGGGCGCTCGGGGAGGGTGACGAGGGAGAGTGGGGTGCTGGGGAAGGTGAGGTCCGACAGCACCCGAACGAGTGTTCCCTGCGCCACGTCGCGCGCGGCGAGGAACGTGGGCAGCAGCGCCACGCCGCCCGCGTTCCGGGCCAGCTCCAGCAGGGCGCCGAAGTCCTCGCACTCGACTGCTGCAGGGGGCGAGTCCTTCTTCGCGGCGAAGCTCTTGCGCCCCGGTTGGGTCGAGGGCCACAGGCCGTCATGTCGGGCCAGCTCGCTCACCGACTTCATGCTCCCGCGTGACGCGAGGTAGCGGGGCGAGGCGAAGAAGCCCGCCTCCAGGGTGCCCAGCTTGCGCGCCTTGAACGGCCCGGGGCGCAGCGTGCCCACTCGCAGGGCCAGGTCCGAGCGCGTCGCCGCGAGCGCCACCACGGAGGACTCCAGGACGAGCCGCACCCGGACCAACGGGTAGCGCGCGCGGAAGGCCGCCACCAGGGGCGCCACCACGGTGCGGCCCAGGTCTGGCGTCGTCGTCACCGTCACCAGTCCCGAGGGTGTCACGGGCTGGTCCTCGAGCGAGGCCGTGGCGGATTCGAGCGCGGCGAGGGGCTCGGCGATGCGCGCGAGGAGTTGCTCCCCGGCGAGGGTCAGTGCCACGGCGCGCGTGGTCCGGGTGAGGAGTACGACGCCCAGCTCCGCCTCGAGCGCGCGGACCACCCGGCTCACGTGTCCCTTGTCCACGCCGAGCCGCTTCGCGGCCTGGGTGTAGCCGCGCGTCTGCGACACCGCGAGGAAGACCGTCAGATGGTTGAGGTTCATCGTTGCGGATTCTACAACAATGGGTTGCGTTTCATCGGATTGTTGAGGAGGCGGGATGGACGCATGGTGGGGCTCGCGCATGTCGCGCCATCGAGCCCGAAGAGGTTGTTCCCATGAAGCGTTGGGTCCTCGTCCCGTGGTTGTTGTTCACCTTCGCCTGCGCCAGCACCGTGCCGGGCGCGTTGCCCTTGCGAGCGGAGAAGGGGCCGGAGCCGGAGGTCACCTTGTTGTGGGTGGGAGAGGCGCAGGCGGAGCGCTTCGAGGAGGGGGCGTGGAAGCGGGTTCCGGCGTTCGACTACGAGTTCACCGTCGAGCAGCGCCGCTTCGCTGGCCACTGGGAGTCGGTGAAGCACCTGCGGCGGCGGCACCCGGACTACGACGGGAGCGCGGGCCCGCGAGAGCAGACGATGTTCTTCCGGGTCGACCTGGGGGCGGTGGAGCCGTCCGGGCGTGTGGCCCTGAAGCTGGCCTCGACGTTGGGGCCGGGCGAGGGGACGACCGACCGCGCGTTCCGGGAGGCGAAGCTGGTGTTCCATCTGGAGCTGAGCTCCTTCGCGCCCTTCGACACCTACCGCATCCAGCAGCATTACGAGTACGCGCAGGGGCAGCTGAAGGAGACGGTGTCACTGGACAAGGGGGAGCGGCCCTGGGTGCGCAACCACGAGCGGGCCGGGCTCTTCGCCCCCCACCGCTTCGAGTCGCCGCCCACGACGCGGTGACGAGGGGCCGTCCAAGCCCTCCTGCGTTTCCCGTGCAAGGACACGCGCCCTGCGTTAACGCAGGGGCTCCGGGGATGGCGCCGCCCGGGACGGGACGGGCCCGTCCCTCGTTGCGCGTGCGCGCCCTGAGGTCCTCCGATGATTCCCTTCTCCGTTCTAGACCTCTCCCCCATCCGCCAGGGCAGTGACGCGGCGGACGCCCTTCGCTCCACGCTGGACCTGGCCCGGCACGTGGAACGCTGGGGCTACCAGCGCTTCTGGCTGGCCGAGCACCACAACATGACCGGCATCGCCAGCGCGGCCACCGCCGTCGTCATCGGCCATGTCGCGCAGGGCACCTCGAGCATCCGCGTGGGCGCCGGCGGCATCATGCTGCCCAACCACTCGCCCCTGGTCATCGCCGAGCAGTTCGGCACCCTCGAAACCCTGTACCCCGGCCGCATCGACCTGGGCCTGGGCCGCGCCCCGGGCACCGACCAGCGCACCGCCGCCGCCCTGCGCCGCAGCCGCGTGGACACCTCCGACGCCTTCCCCCAGGACGTCGCCGAGCTCCAGGCCTACTTCCAGGACGCCGAACCCCAACAGGCCGTGCGCGCCGTGCCGGGCATGGGCCTCAAGGTGCCCCTGTGGATCCTCGGCTCCAGCCTCTTCGGCGCGCAGCTCGCCGCCGTCATGGGCCTGCCCTACGCGTTCGCCTCGCACTTCGCGCCCCAGCAGCTGTTGTCCGCCCTGCGCGTGTACCGAGCCAACTTCCGCCCCTCCGCGGTGCTCGACAAGCCCCACGCCATGGTCGGCCTCAACGTCTTCGCGGCCGACACGGAGCCGGAGGCACAGAAGCTGTTCACGTCGCTCCTCCAGGCCTTCATCAACCTGCGTCGCGGACGCCCGGGCCAGCTGCCTCCGCCCGTGGACAGCATGGATGGACGCATCACCGAGTATGAGCTGGCGGAGGTGGAGTCCATGCTGGCCTGCTCCATTGTCGGCAATCCGCAGCAGGTGGAGGAGGGGCTGCGCTCCTTCATCGCGGAGGTCCAACCCGACGAGCTGATGGTCACCGCCCAGATTTTCGACCACACCGCACGGCTGCGCTCCTACGAGCTGCTCGCTCAAGCCCGCACCCGCCTCTCCCTCGAATCGGGGACCGAAGCCTCCGCGGGATGAAGGGAATCCTCCGATACAGGTGCCATCCGGTTCCTGTTGCGGAGCCTTCTCCGGAATTCCGAGAACCCTCATGATGCGGGCGCTTCACTTCCGACAAGGAGCTCCCCACATGAAGGCTCTTCGTTTCGTCACCATGCTGAGTGCCTGCTTCTCCCTGTCCCTCCTGGCCTGCGGCGGCCAGGAGCCCGCGTCCACCGCGCCGCCCGCCGAGAGCACCGAGAGCGTGGAACAGGGCGTGGGATTTCCACCGTCGTGCCCGGCGGGTGACAGCGTGATCTACTGGCTCGAGGACGTGACGTTCTGCAAGGCGAAGTGCGGGACGACCAACAAGCCGGGACAGCAGGCCACCCAGTACGCGGCCTGTCAGTCCAACATCGCCGGCACCAAGAAGCTCATCAACACCAACCACTGCACCCCGGGCTGCAACCCGGCCGGGTAGTCCTCGACGCACGTGGACGCAGCCCCCTGGCTCCGTCCGCGCTCCTCATCCAGGGTTCGAGCACGCCCTCCGGTCCTCCCATGGGAGCCCGGAGGAGCGCTCCCCTGGATGCCTGCCCCCAACGCGAGGTCCTCCCTGGGGGAGCGGGCGAGGAGGCTGTCCATCCGGGCAGGGGCGCCACCGAGGGCGCGCATGGCCAATATCCCCAGGGACTTCATGGGATGAGGAATGCGCGATGGTCTTGCCGGGCAAGGGCATGGGGTGGCTGGAGTTCTTCAAGCTCCTGAAGGACGAATGGAAACGCGATGACGTGGGGGACGTCGCCGGTGCGTTGACGTTCCGCGCCATCCTCGCGCTGTTCCCGTTCCTCCTGTTCCTGGTGTCCCTGGCGGGCGTCATCATCGACCCCAACCAGGCGCAGGTGCTCATCCACGAGCTGGGCAAGGTGGCGCCCAAGGAAGTCACCTCCATCCTGAGCCAGCGCATCGAATCGCTCGCCAGCAGCAACCCCGTGGGCCTGCTGACGGTGGGCGGCGTGGGCGCCATCTGGGCGGCGTCCGGTGGCATCGTCGCGTTGATCAACGCGCTCAACACCGCCTACGGCGTCGAGGAGACGCGGCCGGTGTGGAAGCTGCGGCTCATCGCGGTCTCCACCACGCTGATTGCCGCGGTGGTCGCCATCGTCGCGGCCCTGGCGGCCGTGGCCACGCCCGCGCTGGCCAGCAAGCTGCCCGGTCCCGCGTCCACGGTGGCGCTGTGGCTGCGCCTGCCCGTGGCGGGCCTGCTGATGATGTTCCTGTGGGCGGTGCTCTATTACTTCCTGCCCAACGCGAAGCAGAAGTTCCGGTTCATCACCCCGGGCTCCGTGGTGGGCGTGCTCATCTGGGTGGGCGCGTCCTGGGCCTTCTCGAAGTACGTGGCCAACTTCGGCAAGTACGACGTGAACTACGGCGCCATCGGCGGCGTCATCGTGCTCCTGCTGTGGATGTGGCTGTCCTCGCAGGTGGTGCTGCTGGGCGCCGAAATCAACGCCATCCTCGAGCAGCGCTCTCCGGAGGGGAAGGCGCCGGGCCAGCACGTGCCGGGGCAGGGCAAGGCCCTGACGGCCACCAAGACGGAGCTGGAGGAGGGCGGCGTGGGCCTGCCCGGCTCGCGTGACTTCCGACCCCAGGTGGACCCGACCACGGGCCAGCCGGTCGCGAACGCGCCTCCGAGGCTCGGGCAGACGCCCCTGGCCGCCGCCGCCAAGTGGGCCGCGGGCCTGGGCCTGGGCGTCTTCTTCCTGCGCAAGACGTCTCGCTGAGGCCCGTCCGGAAGCAGGCGTCTCCCTCGGGGGCGGGGATTGCCGGGTTGCACGCCGCCAGGGCGGGCGATAGGTAACCTGGAGGTGTCCGAATCCCAGCCCGGAGGGTGAGTGAACAGCCGATTCACCATGGCGGCGCACATCGTCGCGATGCTCGCGAAGTGCTCGGCGAAAGCGGAGGGTCCGCTCACGTCCGAGGTCATGGCGCGCAGCATCCAGACGAACCCCGTCGTGGTGCGGCGGCTGCTGGGCGACCTGGCGCGCTCGGGGCTCATCGAGACGAAGCGCGGCGCCCGGGGCGGCGTGACGCTGGCCCGCAAGCCGGAGGCCATCACCCTGCGCGACATCTACGAGTCCGTGGAGGAGGGCGAGCTGTTCGGCCGCCACCCCGTGGGGCCCGCGCCGGACTGCACCATCGGCCCGTGCGTGGCCGAGTACCTGGAGGGCGTCTTCGGCCGCGCGGAGGCCGCGCTGAAGAAGAGCCTGGAGGGCACCACCGTCGCGCAGATGTCCGAGGACCTGGAGGCCCGCTTCCGCGCGCTCAATCCCTCCTTCGAGAAGTCCGGCTGAACCTCAGTGCGGCAGGGCGCCCAGGTCCATGTGGATGACCTCCCAGTGATGGCCATCCGGGTCGAAGAAGCTCCAGCCGTACATGAAGCCGTGGTCCTGGGGCTCCCCCGCCGTTGAACCGCCGGACGCCACCGCGGTCCTCACCATCCGGTCCACGTCCTCACGGCTGGAGGCCGACAGCGCGAAGATGCCCTCGGCGGTGGTGCGCGTGTCGCACAGGGCCTTCTTGCTGAAGTCCTGGAAGCGCGCCTCGGTGAGCAGCATCACGAAGGCCTCGTCGCTGATGACCATGCACGTCGCGTGGTCATCACAGAAGCGCGGGTCGAACGCGAAGCCCAGCTTCGTGAAGAACGCGTTCGTGCGCTTCAAGTCCTTCACGGGCAGGTTGACGAAGAGCTTGCGGGAGCCGGCCATGGCCATGGGTGCCTCCACCTCGGGTGGGTTGCATGGCATGGACAGCCGAGGGGGCCCGGAATCATCGGTGCCCCCGAGAAAAAGACGCCTGGGCCCTCAGCGCGCGGGCAGGAAGGGGGGCAGCCCGAAGCGGGGGAAGAGCGTCTTCACGTCGAGGAAGTAGTTGAGCCCGACGATGCGCTCCCCCTCGATTTCGAGCACGTTGAGCGCCCACGGGGTGAGCGTCCCGTCCGGACCGCCCGGCTTGTACTGGCCGAACGCGGGGGCACCGTTGGCCGACACGGGCACCAGCCGTGAGCCCCGGCACGCCGCGCCCCGTCCCTCCATCCACAGGGCCACCTGCTGGGGCCCGTGGACCCAGAGCGACAGCGGAGGCATGGACATGTTGACCTCCTGGTGGAGCAGGGCGGTGAGCGCGGTCATGTCGTAGCGCTCGAACGCGTCCACGTACCGGTCCACCAGCGTGGCCTGCTTCTCCGACAGCGGCTGCTTGGGCGCGCTCACGTCCTTCGTGGCCAGCGTGGCGCGGGCCCGCTGCAGGGCGCTGTTGACGGCGGGCACCGTCAGCTCCAGCGCGTCGGCGACCTCGGCGGCGGACCAGTCCAGCACGTCCGTGAGCAGCAGCGCCGCGCGCTGACGGGGCGGCAGGTGCTGGAGCGCGGCGACGAAGGCGAGCCGGATGCTCTGGCGCATCATCACCAGCTCCACGGGCGTGGCGTGGCTCGGCACCACGAGCGCGTCTGGCACGGGCTCCAGCCACTCCTCCCCGGGCCGCTCGCCCAGGGGCGCGTCCAGCGGCCCCGGCGGCCCCAGCTCCATGGGACGCACGCGGTGGGTGCGCTCCTGGAGCACGTCGATGCAGCGGTGGGTGGCGATGCGGTACAGCCACGTGCGCGCGCTGGAGCGTCCCTCGAAGTGCTCCAGGTGGCGCAGCGCGCGCACGAAGGTCTCCTGGACGGCGTCCTCGGCCTCGGCGACGGAGCCGAGCATCCGATAGCAGTGTCCGGTGAGCGCGGTGCGGTGCTCCTCCATCGCGAGGAGCGCGGCCTGCGGTGCGGGGGAAGGGCCTTCAGCCATGGCCGGGCCTCTATCAAGCCTCCGCGCGGCAGGCCAGGCGCCGGGGCGTACGGTGGCCCCGGCGCGTGACCCTGAAGCGGTGCGTCAGCGGCGCTGGGCCGCGACGTCCGCGTGCTTCTCGCGGAACTCCGAGTAGGGGCCGTTGAAGTCGAGCACCTCCCGGCCGGCCTCGAGCGACCAGATGCGCGTGGCCACCTCGGAGATGAGCTCCTGGTCGTGCGTCACGACGATGACGGTGCCCTCGTACTTCTGCAGGCCCTCGGCGAGCGCGGAGATGGACTCCAGGTCCAGGTGGTTGGTGGGCTCGTCGAGCACCAGGACGTTGTCCTGCATGATCATCAGCTTGGAGAGCAACAGGCGCACCGTCTCACCACCGGAGAGGGTGTCCGTGTTCTTCATGCGCTCCTCACCGGAGAAGAGCATGCGGCCCAGCACGCCGGAGATCTCCTCGTTGGTGAGCTTGTCGTGCAAGTCACGCAGCCAGCCGAAGCAGGTGGTGCCCTTGCGCACGACGCCGTGGTGGTCCTGCGGCAGGTAGCCGACGGTGGCCTGGTGGCCCCAGCCGATCTTCCCCGTGTCCGGCTCCAGCTGGCCGGCGAGCATGCGCACCAGGGTGGACTTGCCCACGCCGTTGCGGCCGATGACGCAGACGCGCTCGCCCTTGCACACCAGCGCGTTGAAGGGACGGATGACGGTCTGGCCGTCGAAGGACTTGCTGATGCCCTCCGCCATGAGCGTCTGCTTGCCGCTGACGACCTTCTGGTCGAAGCGGATGAACGGACGCGCGATGTTGGAGCGCTTCAGGTCCTCCGTCTTCAGCTTGTCGATCTGCTTGATGCGGCTCTGCACCTGCGAGGCGCGGGTGCCGGCGTGGAAGCGCGCGACGAAGTCCTGCAGCTGGGCGATCTTCTTCTTCTTCTCCGCCGTCTCCGACTCCACGCGCGTGCGCAGCTGGGACTTCTGGCGCACCATGTCGTCGTAGCCACCCGTGTACTGGATGATGGCCTCGTAATCGATGTCCGCGATGTGCGTGCAGATGGAGTTGAGGAAGTGCCGGTCGTGGCTGATGGTGATGAGCACGCCCTCGTACTCGTGCAGGAAGTTCTCCAGCCAGCGGATGGAGTCGATATCGAGGTTGTTCGTGGGCTCGTCGAGCAGCAGCCCCTCGGGCTTGCCGAACAGCGCCTGGGCGAGCAGCACGCGCAGCTTCAGGCCGCCCGTCAGCTGGCGCATCGCGCCCTCGTGGAACGACTCCTCGATGCCCAGGCCCGCCAGCAGCGTGGCCGCGTCGCTCTCCGCCGAGTAGCCATCCTCCTCGGCGATGACGCCCTCCAGCTCACCCAGCCGGTTGCCGTCCTCGTCGGTGATGTCGGACTTGGCCAGCAGCTGGTTCTTCTCCGACATGGCCTCCCACAGGGGCTTGTTGCCCATGAGGACGACATCGAGGACGCGGTTCTCCTCGTAGCGGAAGTGGTCCTGGCGCAGGATGCCCAGCTTGCGCGGGCGGATGACGTTGCCCATGTCCGCTTCCTCGTCTCCGGCGAGGATCTTCATGAACGTGGACTTGCCCGCCCCGTTGGGACCGGTCAGGCCGTAGCGACGGCCCGGGGAGAAGGTCACGTTGACCTCCTCGAACAGCTTCTTGGGCCCGTAGGCCTTGGAGACGTTGATGACGTTGAACATGGCGGCGGCGTTGTAGCGGAATTGACGCGCAGCGGCCAAGGAAGCGTGGAATCGCCTCCGGACCGTCTCGCGGTGACCTGAGGAAACGCCCGCCAGGTGACGAAAAATGCCCTGGAATGGCGGGGCCTTGGGGCCCTGTCCGGCCGGCAGGTGGGGGGACGGGCGACAGGGATGGACTGTGGGGCGGGATTGGCGGGTATAAGCCCCCGCCCATGGCCGTCCGTTTCGAGCTCGTCACCACCGACCCCACCGGCGCCCGCGCCGGCATCCTCCACACCCGGCGCGGCAGCTTCCTCACGCCCATGTTCATGCCGGTGGCCACCCATGCCGCCTTCCGGCACCTGGCCATGGAAGAGGTGAAGGAGACCGGGGCCAGCATCCTCCTGGCCAACACCTACCACCTGATGCTCCGGCCCGGCGCCGAGGTCTTCAAGCGCTTCGGTGGCATCCATCCCTTCATGCAGTGGGATGGCGGCGTGCTGACGGACTCGGGTGGGTTTCAAATCTTCTCCCTGCCGGAGGACCGGCTCATCACGGAGAAGGGCGCGCACTTCCGGAGCTTCTACGACAACAGCCGGCAGCTCTTGAGCCCCGAGTCCAGCATCGCGATGCAGCAGGCCATCAACTCCGAAATCATGATGGTGCTGGACGTGTGCATCGACTCGCGCACGGACGAGGCGGGCACGCGCGAGGCGATGGAGCGCACCCACCGGTGGGCGGTGCGCAGCCTCGCGGCGAAGAACCAGGTGGACACCGGACAGGCGATGTTCGGCATCGTCCAGGGCGGCGTGTTCCCGCACCTGCGCGACGAGAGCGCGGCCTTCCTGACGCAGCTGCCGTTCGACGGGTTCGCCATCGGCGGGCTGGCGGTGGGCGAGACGAAGGCGGAGCGCGAGACGATGACGTTGCGCACCACCGCGTCGCTGCCCGCGGACAAGCCGCGTTACCTGATGGGCGTGGGCACGCCGACGGACCTCATCGAGGCGGTGCTGCGCGGCGTGGACATGTTCGACTGCATCATCCCCACGAAGATGGCGCAGCAGGGCTACGCGTACACGTTCCAGGGCCTGGTGCGCATCACCCGCACGGTGTACCGGCTGGCCGACGAGCCGCTGGACGCCGAGTGTGATTGCTACGTGTGCAAGCGCTACACGCGCGGGTACCTGCACCACCTGATGCGCGGCAAGCACCACCTGGGCTCGCGCTTCCTGTCGGTGCACAACGTGCGGCACTACCAGAAGCTGATGGGGCGCATCCGCGCGGGCATCCTCTCCGGCACCTATGACCAGGTGGCGCGCGAGCTGAAGGCGGCCATCGCCACGCCGAAGGACTTGAAGGAAGAGGCCTCTTCGGGACAGGTGACGCTCAAGGAGGTCGGGTGAGCGACGCGGGCAACCCGCGCGACGGGGACTTCGAGCTCGTCACGCTGCGCAACGGCTCGCGCGCGGTGCGGCACCTGGGGCATGGCGAGGTGATGCACCCGTCGGTGGGCCCGTGGAAGGAAGCGCTGGGCCTGTATGTGGAGCAGCCGAGGCTGGCGGAGCGGTTGTCCCAGCCGGGGCCCCCGCTGGTCATCCACGACGTGGGGCTGGGGGCGGCGACGAACGCGGTGGCGGCGCTGACGTGCGCGCGGGAGCTGGGCGCGGCGCGACGGCGGGCGCTGGAGGTGGTGAGCTTCGAGGTGGACCTGGCGCCCCTGCGGCTGGCGCTGGCGGACGCGGCGGGGTTCCCGTTCCTGCAGCCGTTCCGTGAGGCGGTCGAGACGCTGATGCGGGAGGGGGTCTGGGCGGAGGAGGGGCTTGTCTGGCGGCTGCACCTGGGGGACGCGGTGCCGTTCCTGGACGGGGCGCTGCCGGTGGCGGACCTGGTGTATTTCGATCCGTTCTCCCCCGCGTCGAACCCGGACATGTGGACGGAGGGCGTGCTCGCGCGGGTGCGTCGGCACTGCCGCGAGGATGGCGAGGGCGCGCTGTTGCTCACGTACAGCGCGGCGACGCCCACGCGCGTGACGCTGCTGCTCGCGGGGTTCTTCGTGGGTGCGGGCTCGTCCACGGGGACGAAGGGCGAGACGACGGTGGCCTCCACGCGGCGCGAATCGCTGGTGGCGCCGCTGGGGCAGCGGTGGGTGGAGCGGTGGACGCGCTCCTCGTCGCGGGCTCCGCATGGTGGAAGCCTGACGCCCGAGGTCGAGGCGCGCGTGCTGGCGCATTCGCAGTGGCGTTGAGCGGGTTCTTTCGGGGCCCCAGGTGCGCGCGGGCCCCCTGGGACGAGGGTGCAATGGGTGGCGGGAGGCATTGGCGTTAGGAGTCACGCTTCCGCGAGCAGTGCTTTCGCGGGGTGGGAGCGCCCTCATGTCTGCCTTGCGTGCTCGACGGGTGTCGTTGTCCTCTCTCGTCGCGGTGCTCTTCCTGTATGCGGGGCCCGCGAGCGCTGAGCCCGTCACCCTCAACTGCCCGGGCACCATGGCGGTGAACGACTCGCCCGGCATGACGAACGCTCCGCGCTTCATGACCATCACCGGGACGGGCACGTTCGGCCCGTGTGTGGGATTGCCGCTCAGCATCCTGTCCGCGGACTATTCCGGCGTGGCGCATGGGACGACGAGCTGTCTGACCAGTTCGACGATGGCGAACCTGACGCTGACGTGGAACGACGGCACGGTGAGCACGCTCTCCCTGACGCAGACAATCAACACCCGGCCGACGGGACAGGTGGTGTCCGTCTATGCGGGCACGGTGTCCGCGGGCCGGTTCCAGGGCGCCACCGCGACGGCGACGCTGGTGCTCACCCAGACGGACATCCTGGGGTGCTTCACGGAGGAGGGCGTCACCGCGACGACGGGCCCGGCGGTCTTCACCATCGTCGGCCTGCTCTGAGTCGGGCCGAACTCGCATCCTCGGGGCGGTCCGCGCTTGGAGGAGGGGTCTCAGTGTGGGGCCTGAGCCTCGGAGTCCTCTCCTGTCTTCGAGCTGGAGGGCGCCTGCTCTCGCGGTGGGCGGGTGTCGTCGAAACGCGTGGGCGCTCCTCGTGTCGTCGCGTCCTGTCGTTGCTCCTCTCGAATCTCCCGGCCGAGGAAGTAGTTGAGCGCTGTCCGGAGGGCAGCCACCGCCGCGACCTGGCCAATCTGCTCCCACGTGGGCGCGACGGCCGTTCGCAGCAGGTCCGCGCCGAGCTGGAACTCCAGCCCCAGCGCGAGGAATCGGCCGAGGGTGAGCCGGATGCGGGTGAAGGACTGGTCGTGCTTGCGTTGGACGGTCGCCAGGACGAAGCGCACGAAGCCAATGGCGGCGCCCGTGAAGATGACGAGGGCGGCGGCGGCCTCGACCAGGCGCACCAACAGCGTCACGGCGCCGTGCAACCAGGCTTCGCTGATCAGGTCTTCCATGGTCCGCGTCCCCCTGTGGTGGAAGATGGACATCGCGACGGGCCGTGAACGAGAGGTGCGCTTCGGTCCGTCGCACGCGCGAGGGGCGGGGAGCGACCCATCGAGGGAGATGTCGCCTGCCTGTGCCGGGATGGGCGCCGCGTTCGGCTGTCGTCGAGGCAGACAACCGGGGCGGTTCGGGGTATCCGGGAGGGGCGATGAGCGAGGCCCTTCAACTGGACGACTGGGGCGGCACCGGCCCCGTGCTGCACCTGGCGCACGCCAACGGATTTCCTCCCGGCACGTATCGCCAGCTCATCGAGCGGCTGAAGCCGCGCTTCCGCGTCGTCACGGTGCGCTCGCGATGCCTCGTCCCCGGCTCGGACCCGCTGTCCATGCGGGACTGGAACGACATGGCGGATGACCTCATCGGAGCGCTCCGCGCCGCGAAGCTGGAGGGCATCGTCGGGGTGGGGCACAGCATGGGCGGCGTGGCGACACTGCTCGCCTCCGTGAAGGACCCGAGCCTCTTCCGCGCCGTCGTCACCCTGGACCCGGTGCTGTTCTCCGGGATGCGCAAGCTGGTGCTGGACGTGCTGACGCTGCTCGGACAGCGAAGCCGCGTGCCTCCCGCGAGCCTGGCGCGTCGCCGCCGTGCGCACTGGCCCACGCGGGAGCTGGCCTTCACCGTCTATCGCAAGAAGCCGCTGTTCGCGGCGTTCGACGAGGCGTGCTTCCAGGACTACGTGACGTACGGACTCACGGAGGCGCCCGAGGGCGGCTTCCGGCTGACCATCCCCCGCGAGTGGGAGGCACGCGTCTTCGAGACGACGCCGAAGGGGATGTGGAACTCGCTGCGCTCCATCTCCGTGCCCACGCTCATCGTTCGTGGGGCGCGCACGCGCACGTTGGCTGCCTCCGCTTTCGCCAAGGCCCGGCGGGTCATCCCAGGCGTTCGACTGGAGGAGGCTCCGGGTGGGCACCTGTTCCCGCTGGAGGACCCGGCGGACTGTGCCCGGCGCATCCTCGCGTTCCTGGACACACTCGAGGCGCCTGGCGAGCCGCTGCGTCAGGCGCGCTAGGGGGCCGTTTCGTCGGCCACGGGCGTCGGGAGCGCCTCCGGCGACTCCGAGGGCTGCTGGGCTTCGAGCTGGAGGAGCGCCTCGAAGGCCGCGGCCTTGGGGCTGGTCGTGGTGCTCTTCACGATGTGCCGCCAGGCGCCGCCCGGCGGACGGTGCGCGTAGCCACCCCAGAGCAGCTTGCCCTGCAGCCCGAGGAAGACCTCGTCCTTCTCGAAGCGCTGGTCCGCGGTCCGCTGCATCAATTCGAGCAGCTTCACGCGGTCCGGGTTGCCCACCTTCTTGAGATGCGTGGAGCGCGCGGTGATGACCCGGATGCCCTGGTCCTTCACGGACGCCGATGCGGCGGTGACGGACATCGACGTGTGGCCCGCGTCCTCGAACACCGACTGGAGCTCCTCCTGGGCGGCGAGGTCCTCGGCCTGGGCGTGGAAGCGTTGGTCGAAGCCGTGGCGTTCTTCCTGGACCTCGGTCTCGCTCGACGAGGTGCCCGCGACGACGGAAGTCACCGCGCCGACCACGGGGAATCCCACGCAGCAGAAGAGCAGGGCGCCGAGGGGGAAAAGACCGCCCATGCGGTGCAGCACGGGCCTGGTCGGCACGGCGCCGATGGACTGCTCCGGCACCTCCGAGTGCAGGTTGCAGCGGGAGCAGGCGAGGACGTACTTCGTCCGCACGGAGAAGAGCGGGAACCAGAAGACGTGGATGACGTTGTAGTGCCGCTGGAGTCGGTGGGTCGTCTCCCGCTGGCAGTCCCGGCAGAGGGCAGGACGCTCCCCGAGCTCCTGCTGCTTCGGCGCGTTTCCGTAGATGATGAACATGCCTGACTCCGCTCGGGGTGGAGTCCGTCCCATACCGCGACGTTGATACAAGCGTCCACCGTGACACTCTGTCTCGGAGGATGCTTGCTGCCGTGACAGCCTGTTCGGGCGCGAGGACCCGGGCCGCGTGGTGATTCCACGGCGCTCCCTCTGAAGTCCCGGGCGCGGAGGCTCCTGGCCTCGTGCTTGCTCAGTCCCTGCTCATCCCTGGAGGGGAGGAGGTAGGGCCCGATGAGACATTGGCTCGAGCGGCATTCGTGGTGGTTGCATGGGGCATTCATCCTCGCGGTCGCGTTCCTGCTGTCGCGCATCGTCCACGTCTTCACCGAGTTCCAACTCAGTGCACCGGTCCCTGGAGGAGAGGCGTCGAGCACGCGCCCCATCCGGATTGCCCAAGGCACCGCACGCACACCGCTGAGTGAGGACAGGCTGTCGAGGTTGCTGGGCGTGGCCCTGCGCACGGACGACGTCCCCGAGGAGGAGGAAGGCCCGCCCCGCAGTGCACGGCGTGCGCGGTTGGTGGGGACGTTGACGTCTCGCGAGGCGCATTGGTCGCTCGCGTCGGTCGAGGACCTGGACAGTCAGCGCGTGCGCAGCCTCCGCGTGGGCGATGTGCTCCAGGACTCGGAGGTCGTCGCCATCGAGCGTGGGCGCGTCATCGTCACGGTCCAGGGACGACGCGAGGTCATCGACCGGGGAGGTCCCTCCGGCGCCGTTTCACCGATGCCGAGGCCGACCGCGGACACGGACATCCGTCGCGTGGGGGAGCACACCTACGAAGTCCCAGGCCGGTATCTCGACCTCGAGCGCATGACGGGCGGATCGACGCTCTCGGACGCGCGGATGGTGCCGGCGTTCAAGGATGGGAAGGCGCAAGGCTTCAAGGTCCTCTCCCTCCGGAAGGGCTCGCTCTACGAGAAGCTCGGCCTCCAGAACGGGGACGTCCTCCAGCGCATCAACGGCATGCCGCTCGACTCGCTGGAGAAGGCCATGGAGACGTACATGCTGCTCAAGAGCCAGCGGCGCCTGGAGGTCGAAATCGAACGGGGCGGGGTGACGGTGCGCAAGGTCTACGACGTCCAACCGTGAATGTCAGGAGGAAGGGCGGGTAGCGTCCCCCCTCGCGCCATGACCATTCGCCCCTTCCAACCCGCTGATACCGATGCGCTGGTCGACATCTGGGCCCGCGCCGTCCGCGAGACGCACGACTTCCTGAGCATCGCGGACTTCGAGGACATCCACCGCAAGCTCGGCCCCGTCTATCTCCCCGCCGTCGAGGTGCACGTCGCCTGTGAGGACACTCGGCCCGTGGCCTTCATCGGTATGAGCGGACACCACGTGGAGATGCTGTTCGTGGACCCCTCGGCGATGGGCGGCGGACTGGGGCGACGGCTGCTCGCCCACGTGGCCAGTCGCGGACCGCTCACCGTCGACGTCAACGAGCAGAACCCCCGCGCCGTGGGCTTCTATCTCCACTGCGGCTTCGTCCAGACGGGCCGCAGCCCCACCGACGGCGAGGGCCGGCCCTATCCGCTCCTCCACCTGGCCATGCCCCGTCCCGTGACATCGTAACGACTGGAATTTCAGACAGGCTGGAGCTTGCTCCGAGGTCCGTCTAACCTCGGGAGTCACCCGCGCTGCCTGGAGTGATTCCATGTCCGAGTCCAAGCCCCGCCTCAAGCGTCCCGTCGAGAACGTCCGCGCCGAGCTGCTCGCGGACCCCGACACCCAGCGCATCGCGAAGTCCGTGGGCATGGAGCTGGCCGCCTATGTCGAGCTCGTCCTCGACTATGCCCAGCACCCGGAGAAGGAGCCCGTCCTCCAGGTCGTCCCCGACGAAATCCTCAAGCAATCCGGCTATGAGCCGGCCAGCATCGAGGAGGTCGGCGAGTTCTTCCTCGGCGCCGCCCGGGGTGAGCTCGGCCTGGGTCCCCCGCCGGCCTACTACAGCGGCTTCGAGTCCAAGCCCGCCCCGAGCGCGGGCAAGCCCGCCCTCCGCGGCGACGAAGGCCAGGCCCAGGCCCAGGTGGAGGTCGACGAGGAGACCCGCAAGGCCCTCCTCAAGCACGTCCCCCGAGGGCCTGATCGCCTCTGAACCTACCTTGGAGGCAACTTCCGCAGGACTCCTCCGATAATCGGGTATCCATTTTTTACCGAGGAAATCCCATGTCTGTCGGCGGCTCCAGTGGCGCGGGTGGTAGCAACGGCACGAACGGTGCGAACAGCGCCAGCAACGCCGCGAGCAAGGCGGCGGACGCGGCCAGCAAGGCGGCCAACAGCATCAGCAACGCGCTGGGCGGCCTGGGCAAGGCGCTCGGTGGGCTGTCGAAGGGCCTGAGCGGCCTGGGCGGACTGGCGCAGGGCCTCAGCGGCCTGGCCAAGGGCCTCAGCGACGTGGTGGGCAAGGTCTCCGAGGCGCTCAGCTCCGTCTCGGGCCTGCTGGACAAGGCGCTCGGCGCCATCACCGGCCCCCTCAAGGACATCGTCGGCAAGGCGCTCGACAACCTCCCGTTCGGCCTGGGCCAGCTGGCCAAGCCCTTCGCGGACAAGTTCATCGACAACGGCCTGTCCATGGTGGCCGGCGGCCCCCTGGCCGGCGTCAGCAGCCTGTTCAACGGCGCCTCCAACGTGGGCAAGCTCGCGGACACCGTGGACACGGTCCGCTCGGCGGCCACCGCGGTGGGCGACATCGCCCAGGGCAAGTTCAACGCCCAGCAGCTCGCCGCCTTCGCCCAGTCGAAGATGCTGCGCGGCCTGGACTGACGTCCGGCTGCACACAGCACCGAGGTTTCGAGGACGTCCGCCCAGGCACCCGGTGCCCGTGGCGGACGTCGTCGTTTCCAGCCCGGCCCGTCACGCCCACGTCACGCCAGGGCGCCTTCGTCAGTTCAGGTAGCCACCGGAGACCAGGAACTCCGCGCGGCGGTTCTTCTCCAGCTCGGAGGCGGAGAGCGGCCGCTCCTCGCCGTAGGACAGGGTGGACAGCCGGGACGGCTCCACGCCCAGCCGGCGCAGGTAGTCGCGCACCACCGAGGCCCGACGCTGGCCGAGCGCCAGGTTGTACTCCGTGGTCCCCAGCTCGCACGTGTGGCCGGTGATGCTCACCTTCGCCTGCGGCCGCTGGCGCAGCGCGTCCGCCAGCTGCGTCAGCGTGTCCCGGAACTCCGGGCGCAGCGTCGTCGAGTCGAGCTCGAAGTAGACGGGCTCCAGGCGGATGGGGAGCAGGTCCGTGTCGGAATTCTGGGTCATCGCTGAGGGACGCTCCGGCTCCGGACGCGTGGCCACCGGAGCATGAGGGGGCTGGGAGTCGGTGGAGACCGTGGAGAGGGGTTGCTTCGCGGCACAACCCACCAGACCAAGGACGACGACGAGAAGCGAGAGGAAGGGGCGCATGTCCTCGTGCTGAGCACGCGCCGTGCCGGGGGGGCGTCACTCGGGACGTCCCCGGCAACGCTCAGCCGGTGTTGCGAAACGCCAAGCCGCCCATGGCTATTTGCCCTCCGAACGCTCGCGCCGGTGAATCGTGGAGACGTCGATTCCGAGCAGCTCCGCCGCCCGTGTCTTGTTCCCGCCACAGCGCGCGACGGCCCAAGAGATGTACTCGCTCTCCAGTTTGCGCAAGGGGATGACCTCGCGTTGGGCCTCCAGGAGCGGGTGTGGCTCCGGCCCCCCATCCGCCAGGTGCGGCCGCAGCTGCTCCAGGTCCACCACGTCCCGGGTCCCCAGCACCACCAGCCGCTCCACCAGGTTCTCCAGCTCGCGCACGTTGCCCGGCCAGCGCAGCGAGCACAGCGCCGCGAGGGACTCCTGGGCGAAGCGCTGCACGGGCGAGCGCGGGTTCCTCACCCGGGCCTGCTCCAGGAAGTGCTCCGCCAGGGCGGGGATGTCCTCGGGCCTGTCCCTCAGCGACGGAGCCCGCAGCGTCACCACGTTGAGCCGGTAGAACAGGTCCGCGCGGAAGCGGCCCTCCTTCACCCGGGCCTCCAGGTCCTGGTGCGTCGCGGCCACCACCCGCACGTCCACGGTGCGCGAGCCATCCGCGCCCACCGCCCGCACCTCGCCCTCCGCCAGCACGCGCAGCAGCCGCGCCTGGAGCTCCGGCGCCATGTCCCCGATTTCATCCAGGAACAGCGTCCCGCCGTCCGCCTCCACGAAGAGCCCCCGACGCGCGCTCGTCGCGCCGGAGAAGGCGCCCTTCACGTGGCCGAAGAGCTCGCTCTCCAGCAGGGCGTGGGGCAGGGCGGTGCAGTTGACGGCGACGAAGGGGCCCGCGCGGCGGGTGCCCTCGAAGTGCAGCGCGCGCGCCACCAGCTCCTTGCCACTGCCGCTCTCGCCCCGCACCAGCACCGGCGCGCTGGACCAGGCCACGCGCTCCACCAGCGCGTACAGGGCCCGCATCGCGCCGCTGCGGCCCACCATGGCGCCCAGCCGGCCCCGGTCCTCCGCCTGCTGCTTGAGCGTGCGGTGCTCGGCGCGCATGCGCCGCTCCTCCAGCGCCCGGCCCACGTACAGCCGCACCTCGTCCAGGCGGAAGGGCTTGGCGAAGTAGTGCCACGCGCCGCGCTTCATCGCCTCCACGGCGCTCTCCACGCCGCCGAAGGCCGTCATCATCAGCACGGGCAGGTCCGGGTCCAGCTTGCGCGCGGCCTCCAGCACGTCGAAGCCGTCCACGTCCTTCATGCGCAAGTCGCAGATGACCGCGTCGTACACGGCGGCGCGCAGCTGGGCGATGGCCTCCGCGCCTCCGGACGCCACGTCCACCGTGTAGCCGGCGTCCGCCAGCGGCTCCTGCAGCATCTGTCCCATCTCGACGTGGTCATCGACGACGAGGACCCGGGCTCTAACCGACATGTTGCTCCTCTCGCGCGGGGGCCGCGGCGGGCCACTGCAGCATCACTCGCGTGCCTTGACCGGGCGCGCTGTCCAGCTCGATGCGGCCACCGTGGTTGCGCACGATGTGCGCCACCATGGTGAGTCCCAGGCCCGTGCCCAGGCCGCGCTTCTTGGTGGTGAAGAATGGGTCGAAGACCTGGTGCAGGTGCCGGGGGGCGATGCCGCACCCGTCGTCCTCGATGGTGATGCACACGCGCCCCCACGCGCCGGACGCGTCCGCCTCGCCCGGCGTCGCCGTCAGCCGCACCTGGCCTCCGGGCTCGCACGCGTCGCACGCGTTGAGCAGCAGGTTCACCAGGACCTGCTGGAGCTGGTCCGCGTCCGCCGCCAGCGAGGGCAGGGGCTGGGACACCTCCAGCCGCAGGTCCACGTGGCGCCGCTCCGCCTCCACGCGCAGCAGCTCCTGCACGCTCCGCACGAGCGGCGCCAGGCTCACCGCGCGCGACTCGGCGGGCTGCAGCCGGGAGAAGTCCAGCAGCTGGCGGATGGTGCGGCTGACGCGGTCGATCTGCTCGACGATGGCGCCCACGCCCGGGCCCTGCGGGTGCTCCGGGCCCAGCTTGTCCTGCACGTACTCGGCCCGGCCGCGGATGATGCCCAGGGGCGTGCCAATCTCGTGCGCGATTCCCGCCGCGAGCACGCCCACGGTGGCGAGTTTCTCCGCGCGCAGGAGCTGTCCCTCCAGCGCGCGCAGGTTGCTCAAGTCCTCCAGCACCAGCAGCGTCCGCACGTCGGGCTGGTGCGGCTCCAGCGGCACCGCGTGGACGTTGTACTGGCCCTCCGCTTCGAACAGGCGCAGCGGCTCGGCGTGCAGGCTGCGCACGCGGTTGTCCTGGCCCGCGGCGTTGACCAGCTCCTCCAGCCGCTGGATGACGGGCGCGTGGGCCTGGGGGAACGCCGCCGCGAGCGTGGAGCCCACCACGTCCTTCGGCATCCGCGAGCTGAGCGCCTGGTTGGCGGAGGTGATGCGGCCCGACGTGGACAGGGCGAGTACGCCCGTGGGGATGTGGTCGAGGATCTTCTGCGTCTTGTCGTGCAGGTGGGCCAGGCGGCTGGCGTGCCGCAGGCTCTCCTGGAGCGCCACCGCGCGGCTCCGCGCCAGCACCACGTACACGCCGAAGGCGATGAGGAACGACGAGAACAGGAAGGCCGCGAACGACAGCCGCAGCACCAGGCTCCGCTCGTGCGAGCGCAGCCCGCGCGTGGAGGACAGCGACGCCAGGGGCCACAGCGCGCCGTTCTTCATGCTCACCGGCGCGAAGCTGGCCACCACCTCCGCGTCGCCCAGCCCCAGCGTCGCCGCCTCCGCGCGGTCGATGACCAGCGAGCCCGCCTCGCCCTCGCGCATGCGCTCGCGCAGGAGCGCCAGCCCCGGCGTGTCCTTCGCCTCCGTGCCGAGCCGCTGGTAGCGGGCCGCGAGCATCGGCGCGCTCAGGGCGGTGGGCGTGCCGTGCGCGCCCAGCAACAAGAGATGGGTGTCGCTCTCCGCGGTGAGCAGCTTGAGCGGCGCGAAGAGGGGCTCGGCGTCCACCAGCACCACCACCGCGCCACCACCGCCCGGCGAGTCCTCCGGCAACGCCGTGGCGAAGGCCCTCAGCCACCCGGACACGTCTCCGCTCAACGGCGGCGAGGACGCGATGTGGCCCTCGGGCCCCTCCAGCGCGCTCTTCGCGGTGAGGCCCAGCGCCTGGGCGGGGTATTGCCGGGCGATGGACTCACCGGTGCGCCGGTCCAACAGGCGCAGGCGCTCGTCGCCCTCGGGGCCGAAGACGACGATGGCCTTGTACTGGCCCACCGCCTCCAGGAGCGCGCGCAGCTCCCGGCGGTGCTCCTCGGGCGAGCCGGGCTGGGAGAGCAGCTCGGCGGTGAAGCGCAGGTCCTCACCCACGTCCTCCAGCGCCTCGGACACCCCGCGAGCGGCCTCGCGCAGCTGCGCCTGCCGCTCCCGGGCGAACTGGTCCACCAGCGCCTGCCTGTCCCGCTGGATGAAATACACGGCTCCGCCGATGACGCCGGTGAGCGCCGTGCACAACAACAGGACGGGCAGCAGGGAGAAGCGCATGGGGGCAGATAGCAACATCCCGCGCCGAGGAGGGGGATGTTGCCCGCCAGGCCGCCCTTGCTCCGGGGGCCCGGGCGTCATGTCGGTGCCCGGCTCGGGCGGCAACGGAGGACTCAGGGCCTCGAGGCCTGCTGGTTGAGCTTCTGCGACACCTCGCGGACCTTGCCCTGGATGAGGCGCAGGTTCGCGGGGCCCATCCGCAGCAGGTGCTTCTGCGCGGGCGTGAGCGCCTCCAGCGCCGGGTCCGCGTACACGTACAGCGCGCCCTTGGCCATCACCTCCACGTCGCTGTCGAGCACCGGCACCGCGAGCACCTGCTCGAAGGCGCGCTGGAGCGTGGACTCGAACGAGCTGCCCGGCGGAGCGCTCTCCTGGTGGATGCGCTCGGCCAAACGGCGCACCTCGCGGTACGTGTCCACCAGCAGCGTCGAGTCCAGGCTGCCCACCACCCGGCCCACCGCGTCATAGCGGGCGTACGTCCGCTTCGCGATGTGCGTGCGGCCCTCGTGGGTGCGGACCTGGAAGTCACCGGAGGGGGCCAGGAACCCCACCACCGCCCGGGGGCTCTCGCCGCTGGCCATGTTCGACACCACGGCGACGAAGCGGCGCAGCAGGTCCGCCTCGCGCAGCCACACGCCGAACTCGCGCTGGGACGAGGCGCCCGCGAGCCGCGAGCGCAGGAGCGCGTCGATCTCCGCGGCGGGAGGCAGCGGCGTGTCCGGGCCCCGGTCCAACGCCCTGGGCGCCTGGGCGACGGGCAGCGGGGCGGCGGGCGCATCCGGTGCTCGATGCAGGAGGCCGTGCCATACCCCGGCTCCCGCGAGCACCGCCGCCACCAGAATCACCAGGCCCCAACCCCAGAGCGCGCCACGCTCGAGCTTCCCCACCACATCACCGCCATTGCCGTCCATGAGTCCTCCACTTCGGGACTCAGCGATTGCAGCGCGGATGCCAGCGAGGGGACGTGGGGGAGGGCGGCGAGGCCTCACTCGGGAGCGCGCGCTCCCGGGGCCATCGACGCGCCCGCTCGCAAGCTGCACGAGCATGGCGTTCCGCGCGCCACCCTGGCGGATTGCGACAGGGGGGCCCGCGGGACTCGGGGTGCGTCAGGCGCGAGGACGCGACGCGCCCGCCGAACCATCCTCGGGAGGAGGCATGGCCGCCTCCGCCGTCACCTCCGCCCAGCGGATGTGGAACGTGGACGCCGTGCCGTCGAACTCCTCCGGCAGCACCACCACGCGGAAGCCACCACACAGCTCCACCGCCCGGGCCAGCAGCCCCGCGGAGAACGTGGGCAGGTCCGCCAGCACGTCGTTCATCCGCAGCTCCACGAAAGTGGGACTGCGCTCGACGATTTCGACCACACTGAAGTTGTTGCCGGCGCGAAAGCCCATCCCCGCCCGCAGCAGCATCCTCCGGGGGCCGGCGAGCCGCACGACGCCCAGCAGCGCGCGACCGAAGAAGGTCCCGAAGTAGGCGTCCATGAAGCGCTCGCCCAGCGAGTAGTAGGCGGCCTCGGCGGGAACGCCGCCGTAGACGTGGCCCGCGGCGATGCGAAGGAACTCCTTCCATTGCTCCAACGTGTAGGTCCGCTCCAGCTTCTGCTCGAGGTCCAGCCCCGCACGACGCAGGTGCTCGCGGCACGCGGGCGTCAGCCGGTTCTCGAGAGCGCGAAGGAAGATCGCTTCCACGGTTTGCGTGAAAATCAGCTTCTCGGAAGAAGTCATAGGGTCGCACCCTACACCGGTCGGCCCGTCGCATGCTCGCCCACAGGTGAATCGGCGTTCAGTGTCCCTGTCGGCGAGCGACAGCCCGACTGCTCGCCGAGAAAAAGTCTCGGAGTGTCGGGGGGTTAGCGGTTGCTACGCGGTGCGGCGGCGGCGCGGACCATCATCCCCCGGAGCCACCGGTGGGCCGGGTCGCCGTCGAAACGCTCGTGCCAGACCTGGAGGACGTCGAACGGGGC
The DNA here is from genome assembly GCF_024198255.1 of Myxococcus guangdongensis. NCBI lineage: Bacteria > Pseudomonadati > Myxococcota > Myxococcia > Myxococcales > Myxococcaceae > Myxococcus > Myxococcus guangdongensis. The sequence goes on along the minus strand of NZ_JAJVKW010000017.1, from coordinate 89,092 downwards.
GAGCTCCACGGGGGGAGGGAGGATGCGGAGGTTGCCTGGCTCGACGAGCAGCTCGGCGAGCCGGCGAGGGGCGGTGAGCACGTGGTTGGTGCGCGTCACCGCCAGCGCCGCGGTGAGGAAGTACGGCAGCCGCAGGCCGATGCGTCGCGTGCGACCCAGCTTCTCCAACGCGATGTCCACCGCTCCCACGCCCTCGCCCCGCGGGCTCATCAACACGTGCGGCAGCCGCAGGAATGTTTCCAGGTCCAACCGTTGCTTCACCACGGAGTTGTCGCGGCGCACGACGCACACGAAGTGCTCGGTGAAGAGCTTCTGCTGGCGCAGGACGGGGGAGGGCTCTGGGTAGGCGCCCACCACCAGGTCCAGCTCGCCGCTCTCCAGCTGGGATTCGATTTGGGGGATGACGAGGGGGCGCACCACCAGGTCCACCTGGGGGGCCTCGGTGTCCATCAGCTCCAGGAGGGAGGGGAGCAGGGCGGAGGCGAAGTAGTCCGTCGTGGCGAGGACGAAGCGCCGCGAGGAGGCCTTCGGGTCGAAGACGGACTCGTTGCGCAGGGCGCGTTGGACCTCGAGCAGGCCCCGGTGCAGGGGCGTGGCGAGCTGCTCGGCGCGAGGGGTGCGCACCATGCCGCCGCGTCCCCGGATGAGCAGCGCGTCCCCGAGCAGCTCGCGCAGCTGGCGCAGCGCGTGGCTCATGGCGGACTGGGTGATTCCCACGCGGGTCGCGGCGCGGGTGACGTTGCCTTCGGTCAGCAGCGCGTCGAGCGCCACCGCGAGGTTGAGGTTGATGTTCGCCAGGTCCAGGTCGGGGTTCGCGGGCGGGCTCGGCGCGCGGGGGCGTGGGGCACGGGGCCGTCTGGGGGCGCGGGCCTTGCGGCGGGCGGTATGCATGGCGCTCATGGGCATATGAGTAACATGTGGTCGCCTCATGGTGTGGCCGGGCGCATCTTTCGCCCATCTCGAAGTGACTGGAGTCGCCCATGAGCATCGTCATCAACACCCCGAACGGAAACATTGGCCGTCCCCTCGCGCACGCGCTGCTGGATGCGGGCAAGCAGCTCACGCTCATCAGCCGGGACGCGCGCAAGGTGGAGGACCTGGTCAAGCGCGGCGCGAAGGTGGTGGAGGGCTCCACGGACGACGCGGCGGTGCTGGACAAGGCCCTCGCGGGAGCGAGCGCCCTCTTCTGGCTGACGCCCCCGGCGACGCGGCCGGACTTCATCGAGTGGGCCGAGGCGACGGCGCGGCTGGCGGCGGGCAAGGCGAAGCAGCACGGCGTGAAGCGGGTGGTGGTGCTGTCGAGCATCGGCGCGCAGACGGGCCGGGGCACCGGCCCGGTGGGCGCGCTCCTGGCGGTGGAGGAGGCGTTCAAGGCCGCCGTCGCGGACGTCACCATCCTGCGTCCGGGCTACTTCATGGAGAACCTGCTGCAGTCGCTGCCGACGCTGGCGAGCGCGAGCACGCTGTTCGTGCCCATCCCCATGGCGCGCGCGCTGCCCATGGTGGCGGTGGCGGACATCGCGCGCAAGGCGGCGGACGTGCTGCTGGACGCGGGCTGGAAGGGCTCGCGCATCCTCGGCGTGCACGGCCCCGCGCACCTGTCGTACGTGGACGTGGCGCGCATCCTCACGGAGGTGTCCGGCAAGCCGGTGAGCGCCGTGCAGATCTCCATCGACGACTTCCGCAAGGCGATGACGGGGTACGGCCTGCCGGACTTCCTGGTGGGGCTGCTGGCGGAGATGTACCAGGCGGTGGGCGAGGGGCGCATGGACCCCGCGGAGCCGCGCAGCGCGGAGACCACCACGGCCACGACGCTGGCGCAGTGGGCGAAGACGGTGCTCGTGCCGGCTGTGGAGCAGGCTCGCGCGGCGGCGGCGTAGTGCTGAGCGGCGCGAGGGAGGAGCACCGTCGGGGTGCTCCTCTTGGTCTCCCGCAATCATCGCGTTGGGAGACTTGCTGGACTGGATGTGATTGCCACGCTCCTTGAACGTCGCAGGCAGCGGGGCGCCACCAGCAACCTGGAAGTGTCTCAATCCTTGTTTTGTCGGCGGCGCTCTGACGGATTTCAGTGCGGCGGCGTGGAGAGATGGAGTAGCCCGGACAGGGATGAAATAGGGTTCGACCTCCACCCTCTCGTCGGAGTCGTTCGTGGCAGGCCACTGGACCGATACCTTCTCGTTCACCTCTTCCACGGTCCGATACAAGGACCTCGCCTACGTCGCCATGACGGGAGACGAGCTGTCACGGATGAGGGTGGCCAAGACGTATTTCTGTGAGTGGGATGCGGGGGCGTGGGGGGATGGTGGGGCGGTCGACTGGCCGCTGGCGGGCCTCGCCGTGGCGCAGGTGCCGAGGCAGCAGATGTGCGCGGTGGGCTGGAACGGCGGCGTGAGGATGATGGGGAGTGGTGATCGGCACGACGAGCAGATCGGCGGCTCGGTCGCGGCCATCGAGCAGCGAGGCCCCTTGAAGGGCGTGCGGACCATCGGCCAGCGCGTCTATGTCGTCGGGATGGGTCGACAGGTCTACCGCCGTGACGGTGACGACGCCTGGGTGTCGATGGACGAGGGCGCTCGCCCGGAGCCGGGCTCCACAGGAGTGGTGGGCTTCGAGGCGGTGGACGGCTTCTCCGAGGAGGACCTCTACGCGGCGGGCTGGAACGGAGAAATCTGGCGGTGCGACGGTGTGCGATGGCAGCGGTGTCCGAGCCCCACCGAGCACGTGCTCACCGCCCTGTGCTGCGCGGAGGATGGGAAGGTGTACGCAGCCGGGCGCCGGGGACTGTTGCTGCGCGGCCGGAACGACACGTGGGAGGTCGTCGCGCAGCGCATCCTCGAGGACATCTGGGACCTGATGTGGTTCCAGGGCCAGCTCTATGTGGCGACGATGGGGGAGCTCTACGTCCTGAAGGGAGACGCCCTGGTGCCCGTGGACTTCGGCGCGGAGAATCCCAAGACCTTCTATCGCCTGAGCGTGGGGGACGGGGTCCTCTGGAGCACCGGCGCGAAGGACATCCTCGCGTTCGACGGAGCGACCTGGACCCGCATCGACGGCTGAAGTGCAGGGACACTGGCAAAGGCTGCCATCTTCGTTGCGATGAAGGTGGTGGCGTGGCTGCGGAAGCATCTGTCGCCTGTGCGGAAGCCTCACGCCGGGTGGAAGTGTAGACACACTGCACCTGTCTTGGACCGCTGGCCCGTGCCTGCTCACGGCGCGAGGGGTCCTCCCTTCCACCCAAGGTTCTCCATGCGTTCATTGCGCCGTGTCACGGGCCTGTTGCTCGTGTCGCTTGTCATTGGCTGTGGTCAGGAAGCGCTCCCCGAAAACGAAGCCGAGACGCTCTCCTCGCGGGTCGACCCGGCCACCCGCGGCGGGTGGACCCTCCAGAATGCGTGCGGCAACGCGGGCACCCCGCCTCAAATCTTCAGCAATACGCTGATGAGTCCCCCGGCCCTCGGCATGGGCGGCAGCGCCCCCGCGAACTGGAATCCAGAGAGTGGCCGCATCCGCCGCGGAGGCATCGAATACGTCTCTGCCAATGGTCTCCGCTTCGACCTCATCACTGACAGGTGCACGTACATCAAGGAGGTCAAGGTCGGCTCGCGCGTCGTGACGCCGGACTTTACGGAGGGCTATTGGTATTCCGCCACGGACGCCTCGAGCCAACCCGCTGACACCAGTCGTTATGGTTACAACTTGTGGATCTTCTTCCCCTATCTGGGAGACGGCTCCACGAATCAGGTCACCATCACCGTGGGGCGCACCTTCGGCAGCGGCGTCGCGACGTACAGCTTCCCGATGGTGCAGGTCGATACCGTCGAGGCGAGCTACGCCTCCGCGCCCATGGGCTTCTCTCGGGCCGAGCTGTGGAACATGTTCGGCAAGGCGCTCTACGAGAAGTTCAATCGCGAGACGAACTCGACCGTCATCACGTCGACGGACGGCTCCATGCGCCGCATCTACGCCTACGACCCGAGCAGCCTCCAGCTCTCCGTCACCTCGAATGGCGTGGGCTTCTCGTTCAAGTTCAAGACGGACATCAACAACTGGTGTGATCCGACGATTCGCGCCTATGGCACGTTCAAGCTGAAGGCGGACTTCACGGGCATCTCGGTGCAGTGGGTGACGCCGCCCCAGGCGAGCCTCGATTGGCCGGCCCTCTGCAGCGCGGTGCAGGTCATTCCCATCCTTGGCCTCATCCCGAACCTCATCTACGACATCGTCGAGAGCGAGGCGGCGGGCAGCATGAGCTCCACCATCGAGGACTCCATCATCGATTCGCTGCCGGAGACGGGCTCCGTGCAGCTGTTCCTCGATGGCTCGACGACGCGCACCAACGAGCTGCTCGTCAACCTCAAGCTGCCGGCGCCCTCCATCAAGATCAACGTTCCGTACGACGCGTTCGACATGACCCGGAGCGCGACGCTCTTCCCCTCGGGCGAGAACCTGACGCTGCTCGCGAGCGGCCTGGGCGTGAATGACTACATCGCCGGTGTGACGCCCCAGACGACGCTCTACTCGGGGCCCAGTGGTGTTCCGCGCCATGGCTCCACCACGTGGCCGAATCCGCAGACGTTGAGCCGTGCGTCCAACCCCGTCTGGAATGCCCAGCCCATCGCCCGCTTGCTGGCGCGCACGTCGCCGACGGTCTTGTCCACGTCGACGTACCACTACACGCCGGGTTGCACGTTCAAGGTGAACAACATGTTCGGCAGCGCGTCGGTGCGCTTCGGTGTGAATGACACGGTCACGGATGCGCAGCGCCTTCGCGGCATCTTCGGCGCCGCCCCGGGCTACTCGCTGCGGGTCGTCTTCCTGAACGACTTCAGCACCACGACCGCGAATGCCGCCTCCCGCTGCGGTGGCATGACGTCCGGCCCCGTCGTGGCTTCGGATGTGGGCGTCCTGGCGAATCCGTAGTCTCCCGGACCTCCAGCTCCCCGGGTGACGCAGTGGGAGGATTCTCCCACTGCGTCGACTCCGTCGCTCTGCCCAACTGCGCTCCGTGGTCAGTGCGGGCGGCGCTGCCGGGCCCGGTAGAGGTCGTGGAAGAAGGTCAAGATACGGCGTAGCGCAGGTGGAAAGGGCGTCCTTCGGCCCTATGCTCCTGGTTTCCCACGGGAGCCCCTGTGATTCTCTTGAAGACCGTCGCTGTCCTCGCGCTGCTTTCGTCCACCCCGGCCTCCAAGCCCGCGAGCAACTCCGGCTGCATGACCACCAACATCGAGACCGCGCTCCGCCACCTCTTCGAGCGCTATCCTGATGGCGGGCCCCTCAACATCGGTCGCGACTCCGGCGACCCGCTCGCCCCGGACTTCGTCGCGAAGTCGCTGAAGGTCCGCGATGTGCCGAACGGCTACGCGACCTTCGAGAGCCCGGACCTCATCGCGAGCTTCGAGGCCGCCCTCTTCAAGAACCCGACGGGGTATCACCTGGTCATCGTGGCCTCGGGTGGGTCGGTGAATGACTTCACCGTGTTCCGTTGCACCCAGGAGGGTCTGACTGCAGACCCCGCGGCCTTGAAGATTTCCACCGAGGAAGCCATTCAACTGTACGCGGACGCGGGGCTGCTCTCCGCCGACGGAAAGAAGGGGGCTGAAAGGAAGACGCTCGAGGACTGGGCGGGGACCATCGTCACCCTGGCGCTGCCACGAAAGGGTAGGAGCATCGTCATCAAGGCGGATGTCGAAGAGCCGCCCAGCCTCTACGGAAAGAAGCTCGGAACGGTCGACTACGTGGATGGCAGATTCGTCGTCCGTTCGCTCAAGAGCAAAGCCTCTCGTTGAGACTGGCCGCCCGGTACGAGACCACCTGCGAGGTGGCCCCCGGTCTCCTGCGGACCTGATCGTCTCGCCCTGAGTGACGCCTCCACGAGCGGCATCGTCCGGTTGTCCGGGCCTTGCCGCTCGCGGATGTTGGAGTCAGCGCGGCTGCCACTTCTGGGTGGCGGCGCCGATGCATTCCCAGATTTGCAGGCGCGCGCCGTTGCCACCGCTCGAGCTCTCCACCGTCACGCACTTCTGGGTCAGCCGATTGACCAGCTCGCCAGCGTCGCTGAAGTAGAACTTCTGCGCGTCCGTGCCGTTGCAGTCCCAGAGCTGAAGGGGCGTGCCGCTCGTCGGGGAGCTCCAGGTGACATCCATGCACTTGCCGAAGGCGCGCAACGAGCCATCGGCGAGGAAGCTCCACTTCTGCGCGTCCGTGCTGTTGCAGGCCCAGAGCTGGAGCGGCGTCCCATTGGCCGTGCTGGAGTAGGCCACGTCGATGCAGCTGCCCTGGAGTCCGACGATTTCACTCGCGCCCTGGGTGGTGAGCGACAGGCCGTAGGCGGAGAGAATCTCGTTCACCGGCTGGAAGAGCACGTAGCCGCTGGCGGCAGCGCAGTTGCCCGTGCCGCCCGAGACCACGCCCTGCGCCTGGTTGCCCCAGAGCACCGGGCCCCCCGAGTCGCCGGGCTCCACGCACATCCAGCTGTACGTGAGCCCGTACACGTGGCCTTCGGCGTAGTTGGCGGTGACGTTCTTCGCAATGATGGTCCCGCAGTGCCACCCGCTACTGGAGCCCGAGCGACAGACGGACGCATTGAGGCCCGCCTCGGCGGAGCCGGCGACAGGGACGTTGGCCCACGCGTAGTTGTAGACCCACGGTCGTGGAATCCAGTCCCAGCTCACCTGCACCCAGCCGTAGTCATTGCTCGGGAAGGACGAGCCGCGCACGATGCCTTGAATCACGCCGTTGTTGCCCAGGGTGAAGGAGTTCACCGCGCCGCAGTGGCCCGCGGTGACAAAGCCTCCGTCCACGGCGAAGCCGATGGTGCAGCGAGCGCTCACGCTGTTGATGTAATAGGCATCACCGCCGCGCACGTCATACCGGGGCCGGAACCGCTCGCGGGAGATGACGACCCGCACAGCGCCGTCCCTCACTCCACTCTCCGCGATGAAGCGCTCGGCGTTCACCACCGCCGTGTCCTGGGCGAGCACCACGACGCTGTTGGTGGGGAGGTCCACGTACCAACCATGGATGTCCTTGCTGACCACGTCCGCGCCCCGGTCCAGCGACTCCTTCAGCGCGTCCAACTCCCGCTCCGTGCGCCTCACCCAACGAGGCTCCGCGCCCGCCCGACGCACGGCCTGCTCGCCCGCGGCGGTGGTGACGCCGACGATGAGCCGGTCTGCCGTCTCGCTCAGCCACGCGCCACCGAAGGAGTCACCCAGCTCACCGCGAAGCGTCCGCTCCGTACGCGCGGCGATGGCCTCGTTCTCCAGCCGCTCACGCGCCTGCTCGGTGGTCAGCCCCAGGTCCCGCTGCATCGCGGTGAGCACTTCGGTGGAGACCTCCTCGACCTTCGCGAGCGCGGAGGTGGAAAGGACCAGGGTGGTGAACAACCCTGCCGCGGTCCAGAGCACATGCTGTCTTCGGTTCATGAGGCATCCTTTGAGAATGTCACCGGCGCACACGGGCTTGGTGGCCTGCGTCGCCTCCAGGCGGCCGCTCGACAATGACCACCGAGGACGAATGGAGGGGCCATCGGATGCGAGTTGGACGCCCGTCGTCAATCAACCCAGACATTCACAGACATTCTCGGCACTTGGGCCTGATGAAGACCGAAGTCCAGAACACCACATCTTGGGTATGGAAACACCCATCCCCGTTGGCCTGGGCAGGCGTGTGCCCAAGGGGCTCAAGCGGCCTGTCCACACTGAGTTGCCGCGGCTTCCATCATCCCCGGCAATGATGATGGCAACTTGAGCCCCTGGGAGAGACCTCGAACCCTGCCGCGTCCTTGCTGGGAGTCGCCAGTATCGTCATCACAGGTGAGCACCATGGATGTGTCACCTTGCCTGCGAATCTCGCTCACCGTGTCGTAGTCGGTGGTCCCCACTTCGCTTGTGGCCGCCGCGCGACGCTTACCGGTTGGGGCGCCTGGCCGCGTTACTGGTACCGGCCTTCCGGTAGACTCGTGGGCGCGAGTGGTAGTTGGTTCCGGAGCGACACTTCCTGCACCATGACTGAGGGCCGCTCCCGTCTTTCTTCAAGCGGTTGCCTCGCGCCGGAACGACGCAGCGAGCGGGGCCCGGCATGCAGAGCGACCAGCCCAGCTGCGCTCCCGCGGTCAGGCCAGCGAGGCATTGAGCCCCTCGAGGAACCCATGCATGTCCACCCTCCGCATTCCCTCGTGTCAAGGCCCGTCGACGGAATGGACGACGTGGAGGACGCACGTCGTGCCGTCCGGGAGCAGAACCCTCACGTACTTGTCGATGGTGTAGAGAATCTTTCTGCAGGCGACCTCGAGCCTCACCTGGGTAGAGCCCGATTCCATGCCTGTGTCCATTCTGGTGCGTCGATGGAGGAGATGCAAAAGGCAGGCATGAGTGTCTGACTGACTCATGGTCGAGAGAGACCCCCTTGGCTTCCAGTGGGTGCTCTTTTGATTTGCGATGATGTGTTTGGGCGTGGCCTCATTCAATCACATCCGTGGCTTGCCGCCGGATTCGGTGGTGTCAGCGATGAATCGCTGCCTGTCATGGGTGGAGGAGTGGGGCGATCCGCACCTCAGGCCGAGCCACGCTTCACCCATGTCGAGGATTCTCATGGCGCCCCAGCCCACTGAGGGCCGCGCCGACCTGTCCTTACGGATGTGGTCAGGTCGTATTGGAGCGAATCGGTGAACCGCACGGCCCACGCTCCCGAGGTCGCGTGAAGGGGAGGGCTGCTGACGGACCTCGGCGAAAGGAGGTGTCCGGCTGTTCTCGGCGCTTCACACTTCTTCATCCGAGCGTCATCTCTGTTCATGCGCGAGACGGTGCGGAGGGGGAGAATGTCCTCTCGTTACGACGTCGTGCGTGGAGAGCGAGTCATGGCTTCGGGGCAGGGAATCATCGGCGGATTGTTGGGGCGGTTGTTCTTCCGGGAGGCGACGGTGGAGCGCGTCCGCGAGGTGTCGCCGCACTTCCGCTGGGTGGAGTGGGCGGGGGCGGGTCTGCGGGACATCTCCTGGAGCCCAGGTGACAAGGTGCAGGTCTACCTCCCGGGCGAGGGCATGCGGACGTACACACCGCTGGGTTGGGACGCGGCGTTGGGGGCCACGCGCTTCCTCGTCTATCTGCACGGTGACGGCCCTGGCGCGGCGTGGGGACGCGCCCTCAAGCCCGGGGACCGCTGCCAGTTCTTCGGGCCACGAGGCTCCATCGACCTGAAGTCCCTGCGCGGCCCCGTGGTGCTCTTCGGCGACGAGACGTCCTTCGCCGTGGCGTACACGCTGCGCAACCTGCGAGCGAGCACGGCCGACGTCGAATACGTGTTCGAGGTCTCCGCGTGCGCCGAGTCGGAGTCCGTGCTCACGGAGCTGGGGCTCACCGGAGCCACGTTGGTGGAGCGGCAGGCGGCCGACGCGCACGCGAAGGAGGTGGCGTCGCGGGTGCGCGCGGCGCTGGAGCGCAGACCTGGCGCACAGCTCGTCCTGACCGGCCGCGCCCGCTCCATCCAAGCCCTGCGCGCCACGCTGCGCGACAGCGGCGCACCCCACGCAGGCCAGAAGGTGAAGGCCTACTGGGCCGACGGCAAACGCGGCCTCGACTGAGGCACACACGGGGCTCCCTTCTCGCCGGGACGGATGACGAGTGCCACACGCTTTTCACGCAAGAGCCTTGCGTGTGGCCCCGCGTCGCGTGAGACACGGGACCCATGGACCCGCGCGCCCCAGGCTCCCGGAAGTCGGACCCTTCCTACGACGTGCTGCACCAGCAGCAGCGCACACGTCAGCCCCTGGACGTCCTCTTCAAACCCCGCAGCGTCGCGGTGGTGGGCGCCAGCGAGCGTCCGGGGAGCGTGGGGCGCACCGTCCTCTGGAACCTCATCAGCAACCCCTTCGGCGGCACCGTCTATCCCATCAACCCCAAGCGCCCCAATGTGCTCGGCATCCGCGCCTGGCCGTCCCTGCGGGCCCTGCCGGAGCCGGTGGACCTGGCCGTCGTCGTCACGCCCGCGGCCGCCGTGCCCGACGTCATCCGTGAGTGCGCGGAGGTGGGCGTTCAGGGCGCCATCATCATCTCCGCGGGCTTCAAGGAGACAGGGCCCGAGGGCGCGGCCCTGGAGCAGGAGGTGCTCCAGATTGCGCGGGCCGCCGGCATCCGCATCATCGGCCCCAACTGCCTGGGCGTGATGCGCCCACCCACGGGCTTCAACGCCACCTTCGCGGGCTCCATGGCCCGCCCTGGCAACGTGGCCTTCATCAGCCAGAGCGGCGCGCTCCTGACGGCCATCCTCGACTGGAGCCTGCGCGAGTCGGTGGGCTTCAGCGCCTTCGTCTCCGTGGGCTCCATGCTGGATGTGGGCTGGGGCGACCTCATCGACTACCTCGCCGATGACCCGATGACGCGCTCCATCCTCATCTACATGGAGTCCATCGGCGACGCGCGAGCCTTCCTCTCGGCCGCGCGTGAGGTGGCGCTCACCAAGCCCATCATCGTCATCAAGGCGGGGCGCACGGCGCAGGCCGCGCAGGCCGCCGCTTCCCACACCGGCACGCTGACGGGCAGCGACGAGGTGCTCACCGCCGCGTTCCGTCGCTCCGGCGTGCTGCGCGTGGAGTCCATCTCCGACCTCTTCTACATGGCGGAGACACTCGCCCGGCAGCCCAGGCCGTCGGGCCGTCGTCTCACGGTGCTCACCAACGCGGGAGGTCCCGGAGTCCTCGCAACCGATGCGCTCGTGGCTGGCGGAGGCGAGCTGGCGGTGCTCGGAGACGACACGCGCGCGGCCCTGAACACCTTCCTCCCGCCCCAGTGGAGCCACGCCAATCCCGTGGACGTGCTGGGAGACGCGGACCCGGAGCGCTACGCGCGGGCGCTCGAGGTGGCGGGCAAGGACCCGAACAGCGACGGGCTGCTGGTCATCCTCACGCCGCAGGACATGACCGAGCCCACGCAGACGGCGGACCGGCTCAAGCCCTACGCGAAGCTCGGGCACAAGCCGGTGCTGGCGAGCTGGATGGGCGGCTCCGAGGTCGCCGCCGGTGAGCGCATCCTCAACGACGCGGGCATCCCCACCTTCGGCTATCCCGACACGGCCGCGCGCATCTTCAATTACATGTGGCGCTACGCGTACAACCTCGCGGGCCTGTATGAGACGCCCACGCTCACCGAGGAGGCCACCGGGCGTCGGGACGTGGCGCGCGGCCTCGTGGACGCGGCGAGGGCACAAGGTCGCACGCTGCTGACGGAGTTCGAGTCCAAGCAGCTGCTCGCCGCCTACGGCATCCCCACGGTGGAGACACGGCTCGCCACGACCGAGGACGGCGCGGTGGCCGAGGCCCAGTCCCTGGGCTTCCCCGTGGTGCTCAAGCTCCACTCCTTCACGGTGACGCACAAGACGGACGTCGGAGGCGTGCGGCTGGACCTCCCGGACGTGGACGCCGTGCGCGCGGCGTTCCGGGGCATCCGTGAGCGACTGGTGGAGCTGGGGCAGGGGGATGCGTTCGCGGGCGTCACGGTTCAGCCGATGGTGCGCCTCGGAGGCTACGAGCTCATCGTGGGCAGCAGCCTGGACCCGCAGTTCGGCCCGGTGCTGCTGTTCGGCGCGGGTGGGACGCTGGTGGAGGTGTTCAAGGACCGGGGGCTGGGCTTCCCGCCGCTCAACACCACGCTCGCGCGGAGGATGATGGAGCAGACGCGCATCCTCCAGGCGCTCAAGGGCGTGCGAGGGGCGAAGCCCGTGGACCTGCCCGAACTGGAGCGGCTGCTCGTGCGCTTCGGCCAGCTCGTGGTGGAGCAGCGCTGGGTGAAGGAGGTGGACATCAATCCACTGCTCGCCTCTCCCGAGCGCCTGCTCGCGCTGGACGCGCGGGTGGTGTTGCATCCCCCGTCCGTGACGGAAGCCGAGCTGCCCCGGCTGGTCATCGAGCCATACCCGCAGCAGTACGTGGCGCCCTTCCGGATGAAGAGCGGCGAGGAGCTGATGCTGCGTCCCATCCGCCCCGAGGACGAGCCGGCGATGGCGCGCTTCCACAAGACGCTCTCCGAGCAGACGGTGTTCCTGCGCTACGCGGGGCTGATGCAGCTGAGCACGCGCGTGGCGCACGAGCGCCTGGCGCGCATCTGCTTCAACGACTACGCGCGCGAGCTGGCGCTGGTGGCCGAGCGCAAGGGCGGAGAGCTGTTGGGGGTGGGCCGCCTGACGCGCCTGCGAGGCACGGAGGACGCGGAGTACGCCATCCTCATCAGCGACGAGGTGCAGCACCAGGGCCTGGGGACGGAGATGCTGCGCCGGCTGGTGGAGGTGGGGCGCGCGTGGGGCATGCGGCGCATCGTCGCGGACATCCTGGCGGGCAACCGGGCCATGCAGAACGTCAGCAAGCAGCTGGGGTTCTCCATCCTGCCGCACGAGGAGCTGGCCCCGGACATGGTCAAAGCGGTGAAGGTGCTCTGACCCGCATCCGGGGCCGGTGACGCTCCGGGTTCAGCGGGCCTCGAGGTCCAGCTCGAGGTCGAAGGCCACGTCGCTCGACTCCGCGTTGGCCTGCTTCACCATCACCGCGATGATGTTCTCCCCCTCGACGAAGACGGAGCCGTCGAAGCTGAGGGTGCTCGAGACCGCGTCCTTCACCACGCCGCTGGCGAAGGCGCCGTGCTCCATCCCGTTGTCCATGTAGCGCGAGAAGACGAGCCGCCCGTTCACCCAGACGGCCACGCCGTCATCATGGAGGACCTGGAGGTGCGCGGTGCGGATGGCCTCGTCCAGGGTGAGCTTCTTGCGGAAGTACACGCTCGGCTGCACGGGGTTCGTCTTGGTGAGCACCGTGTGCTCGTCCCCGTCGCCATAGCCGAGCCGCGCGGGACCCTGCCGCCACGCGCTGTCGTTGAAGCCCAGCGACGTCCACTGCGCGCCAGGGCTCACGTTGCGGTCGTCGAGCTTCCAGTACTCCCCGAAGGCGATGGCCTTGAACCGGGGCGTGGCGGTGATGGTGAACGGCAGGTCCGTCTTGTCCTCGATGTCCGGCCGCGCGGCGTCCTTGATGCGCAGCACGCCCTGCGCCGTCTCCATGCGCGGCACCTTCCAGTCATAGAACCCGATGTTCGGCACGCCCGCCGCCACGGCGCTCCAACTGGCGCCGTTGTCCTGGGAGAACTGCACGTCGACGGTGTCGACGCCCGCGCCGTGCGTCATCCACTGCACCGTCTGCAACTGGCCCGGGCGCAGCGTCTCACCCCCGTTGGGGCTCTCCAGGAAGAGGGCGTCGTGCTGCATGCCGTCCGTCGTCACCTTCAGCTCCAGGTCGAACGACAAGTCACTGGAGGTGGCGTTCGCCTGCTTCACCATGACGGCCAGCGTGTTCTCACCCATCTCGAAGCGCATGCCGGGGATGGTGGTCTGGCTCAGGTGGTTGTCGGGGCTGGCGCCCTGGGCGTAGGCCGCGTGCGCGGGGTTGGGAATCAGGCTGTTGAACACCTGGGTGCCGTTGAGGAACACCGCCACGCCGTCATCGTGAATCACCTTGAGCGTGGCCTGCTCCACCATGCCGTGGAGGGTGAACTTCTTGCGGAAGTACACCGTCGGCTGCGCGGGCGTCGTCTTCGTCAGCACCGTGCGCTCGTCCGCCTCGCCATAGCCGAGCTGGGCCAGGCCCTTCTTCCATGCGCTGTCGTTGAACGTCGCGGCCTTCCACGTCGGGCCCGGGTCGACGTTGCGGTCGTCGTACTTCCACTCGGCGCCGAAGGCCACGGCGGTGAAGCCCGTGTTCGGCGGCGGGTCCGTGGGCGGCGGCGTGGTGCCATCCCCGCCGATGCGGATGATCTTCGCGACGGACGGCACCTTGCGCCCGTTGAGCAGGAACAGCATGTAGTGCCCCGGCGGCGCCACGTTGGCGTTGGCAGGCGCGACGATGTTGAGCCCACCGCCGCTCGCGGTGAAGCGCAGCTTCATGAAGCGCTGGTTCTCGTCGAACGCGTGCGTGACGGAGCCCAGGCGCACCCAGGACGCCATGGTGATGTTGGCCGCGTCCGGCGTGTTGACGCGGAAGGTCTCCCCATAGCTGATGGCCGCGGGCGCGGAGGCGATGGTGGGCCGCGGGCCCTTGAACAAGTAGGGCGGCGAGTAGACCTGCATCGTCTTCACGTTGCGGCTGCCGGCGGACAACAGCCGCCCGTCCGGCAGGAGCACGGTGGTGGAGTGGTAGCCGCGATAGGTCCCCAGCGGGGCGAGCAGCGACCAGGTCTCCGTGACGGGGTCCCACAGCTCCGTCTCCAGCCGGGGGTAGTTGGGGTTGTCCGTGCCGGGGCCACCGTGGCCGCCGGTGACGAGCACCGTCCCGTCCGGGAGCATGGTGCTGTTGTGCTGGCGGCGCACGTAGCGCATGGGGGCGATGGGGCGCCACGCGGGCTTGGTGGCGTTGAGGTCCAGCACCTCCACGTTGTTGGTGGGCGGGTTGTCGCCGCCGGTGATGAGCACCTTGCCCTCGTCGTACATCACCGCGCTGCCGTAGTTGCGGCTGGCGGTGTAGGTCGTACGCGGCCCGGTGGTCCACGCGCCCACGCCGTCCGTGTCCAGGTAGCGCGCGGGCCTCCAGTAGCCGGCCATGAGCGTCTTGCCCGAGGGCATGACGAACATCCACGGGTAGTACATCAGCTCCAGGCTCGCGCCGGTGAGCGTCCTCCAGGAGCCCTTTGAGGTCTGCCACACCTGGGGAATCAGGTTCTTGGTGCGGTCCTCCTTGGCGCCGCCAATCACCAGCATGTCGCCGTTGGGCAGGGTGGTGACGGTGGGGTACCAGCGGCCCGCGTTCATGTTGGGCAGCCGCGTCCAGGTGAGCTTGAAGGGGTCGAAGATGGAGGCGTACGGAAGGCCCGAGTCATCCATGATGTGGCCGCCGGCGACGAAGAGCCGCCCGTCCGCCATGAAGGCGTGGCCAGAACAGAAGATGTTGAAGCCCGCCTTGGGCAGGGCGGTGAGCGCGTCGGTGGCGGGGTCCCAGAGATAGGGATTGTCGCCGTCCGCGAACTCGGAGAAGAACATCACCTTCCCGGTGGGCAGCACGTGGGTGTGGACGGCGGAGTAGGGCCACTTCTTGACGGGCGTCCATTGGCCGACGACGGCCGGGTCCGTGGACTGGGCCTGGGCGACCGCGACCGAAACCCAGACGGAAAGCAAGGCGAGACGCCATCGATGGAACATCATGCAGCCCCTTTGTGGGTCGAAAGGTCGCGCAACGGTAGGCATGCGACCGGGCGGCCACATCGTTCCGGCGTGCGTGGCCAATGACGCGCGGTGGACCGTGCCATGGGCCCGGCGTCGAGACTCGTACGGGGGGCGCCCCGGGATTTCACAGCGGACGGGAGGCGGGGGCTGCTCTAGAGTCCGGCGGTGATGGCCACCCCTGAATCCCAAGCGCCGCTCGCAGCCCTGCTCCCGAAGAAGGGAGAGCCCGCGCTCGACCCGGACAGCATCCTGGACCGTTTCGTCGGCTATGTCGCGGCGAACGGGCTCAGCCTCTACCCCGCCCAGGAGGAAGCCATCCTGGAGCTGCTCGCGGGCAAGCACCTGTTCCTCAAGACGCCCACCGGCTCCGGCAAGTCGCTGGTCGCCACCGCCCTCCACTTCAAGGCCATGGCCGAGGGCAAGGTCTCCTTCTACACGTGCCCCATCAAGGCGCTGGTGAACGAGAAGTTCTTCGCGCTCTGTGACGCCTTCGGCGCGGAGAACGTGGGCATGCTCACCGGCGACGCGAGCATCAACCGCGACGCGCCCATCATCTGCTGCACCGCCGAAATCCTCTCCAACCTCGCGCTGCGCGACGCGGGGGCGAAGGTGGACTACGTCGTCATGGACGAGTTCCACTACTACTCGGACCGCGACCGCGGCGTGGCCTGGCAGATTCCGCTCATCGCGCTGCCGCAGGTGACGTTCCTGCTGATGTCGGCGACGCTGGGCCCCACGCACATCATCGAGGAGAGCCTGCAGCGGCTCACCGGCCGCGAGGTCGCCACGGTGAGGAGCGCGCAGCGCCCGGTGCCGCTGGACTTCGACTACCGCGAGTCCGCGCTGCACGAGACGATTGAGGACCTCATCGCGCGCAAGAAGTACCCCATCTACCTGGTGAACTTCACGCAGCGCGCCGCCGCCGAGCAGGCGCAGAACCTCATGAGCGTGGACTTCTCCACCAAGGAGGAGAAGGAGGCCATCCGCCTGGCGCTGATGGAGGCGCCCTTCGACACGCCCTACGGCAAGGACTTCCAGCGCTTCCTGCGCCACGGCATCGGCATGCACCACGCGGGGCTGCTGCCGAAGTACCGCCTCCTGGTGGAGAAGCTGGCGCAGGGCGGGCACCTGAAGGTCATCAGCGGCACGGACACGCTGGGCGTGGGCGTGAACATCCCCATCCGCACGGTGCTCTTCACGCAGCTGTTCAAGTTCAACGGCGAGAAGCTGGCGACCCTGAGCGTGCGCGACTTCCAGCAGATCGCCGGGCGCGCGGGCCGCAAGGGCTTCGACAACGAGGGCAGCGTCGTCGCGCAGGCGCCCGAGTACATCGTCGAGAACGTCAAGCAGGCGGCGAAGGAGGCGGCGGGCAAGAAGAAGGCGCCCAAGCAGAAGCCTCCGCAGAAGAACTTCGTGCAGTACGACAAGAACACCTTCGAGCGGCTGCAGACGGGCATGCCGGAGCCGCTGGAGTCACGCTTCGCGGTGTCGCACGGAATGATCCTCAACCTGCTCCAGAGCGACCACGTCCGCGGCACGGGGGGCTACCACCGGCTGGTGCAGCTCATCCAGCGGTGCCACGACTCGGACTTCCTGAAGCGCAGGCACCTGAAGGAGGCGGCGCGGGACTTCCGCACGCTGCGCGGCGCGGGAATCGTGGAGGTGCTGCGCGGGGAGGGCGGCTCGGGGGCCACGGTGAAGGTGGCGCAGGAGCTCCAGCACGACTTCAGCCTCAACCACACGTTGTCGCTGTACCTGCTGGAGACGCTGGAGTTGTTGGACCCGACCACGGAGACGTACGCGCTGGACGTGGTGACGCTGGTGGAGTCCATCCTGGAGAACCCGGAGGTGGTGCTCTACGCGCAGCTGCACCAGCTCAAGGGCGAGAAGATTCAAGAGATGAAGGCGCAGGGCGTCGAGTACGACGACCGCATGGAGCAGTTGGAGAAGCTGGAGTGGCCCAAGCCGAACCGGGACTTCATCTACGGCACGTTCAACGCCTTCGCGCGCAAGCACCCGTGGGTGGGCGAGGAGAACATCCGTCCCAAGGCGGTGGTGCGGGACATGTTCGAGCGCTTCATGTCCTTCCACGACTACGTGCGTGAGTACGGGCTGCAGCGCAGCGAGGGCGTGCTGCTGCGCTACGTCAGCGACGTGTACAAGACGCTGGCGCAGACGGTGCCGGAGCGCTTCCGCACGGAGGAGGTGGAGGACATCATCGACCACCTGCGCGCGACGATTCGTCAGGTGGACTCGAGCCTGGTGGACGAGTGGGAGCGCATGCGCAACCCGGACGCCGTGGTCGAGGCGAAGCCGGCGGTGGAGCTCAAGCCGAAGGAGCTCACCGAGGACCCGCGCGCCTTCGCGGCCCGCGTGCGCGAGGAGCTGCACCGGCTGCTGCGCGCGCTGGGACAGAAGCGCTACACGGACGCGCTGACGCTCTTGGACAACCCGCTGGGCGAGTGGACGGCGCCGAAGCTGGAGCAGGCGATGGTGCCGTACCACGAGGAGCACAAGGTGGTGGTGCTCACGCCCCAGGCTCGCAAGCCGGCCAACACGTTCCTGAAGGAGACGGGCCCCCGGCTCTGGGAGGTGCAGCAGCGCATCATGGACCCCGAGGGACATGGGGACTGGATGCTCGACTGCGAGATTGACTTGCGCGACCGGCGCCTGGACGAGGGAGCCATCCTCATCCTGCGGCGCATCGGTCCGTAGGCGTCAGCCCTGGGAGCCGGGCTTCACGGGCTCGGCCTGGGCGTGCTCGGTGGGGACGGGGGTGACCTCGCCGTCACCGAGCACGGACTCCTCGACGTCGAAGTCGCCCTTGCCGTCGGGGATGAGGACCATCTTCCAGTCGAAGGTGGAGAGGATGATGCGGTCGGCGTCGCACTGGACTTCGACCGTGGTGTCCTCGACGGTCCACGAGCCGACCCAGACCGTCGTCTTGTCGACGCACTCGGTGTCGCCGCACTCCTCGGTGGAGGCGACCCAGAGGCGGCCCTCGGGCGCGGAGGCGCAGGCGACGGGCTCGACGTGGCGCAGGCGCGGCGGGGCCATCTCATCGGGGGCGCCGGCGAAGAGCTCCTCGGGGGACGGTGGGGTGAGGCTCGGCTGCGGCGCGGTCATGTCTGGCTGCCTGGTGGGCTCAGCGAGCGTCGTCGACCGCGCGAGCGCCCCGGACGCGGCCAGCGAGCCGCACATCACCGCCACCTTCCACCACCCTGTCGTCCGCATGACGTTTCACTCCTGTGCGGCGCCGTCGGCCGCGTCGTGTGCACAGGGGTTGTGCAAGGCGCGGACCGGGCTCGAGTGCGGGTCGTGGGACACAGGGGCGCGTGGTTGGTGGGGCGCTCCTCATGGGGTTCTCGTTCTCAAGCGCCGGGCGCGCAGGAAGTCGACGAGCGCGCGCAGCTTGAGGGGGAGCTGGGTCCGACTCGGGTAGTAGAGGAAGAGGCCGGGGAAGGGGGGACAGTGGTTGGAGAGCACCCGGACGAGGCGCTTGTCGGCCAGTTCCCGCTCGATGGTGTGCTCCATGACGTACGCGAGCCCCACGCCATCGAGCGCTCCACGAACCATCAGCGCGTTGTCGTTGACGACGAGCCGGCCCTTCACGGCGACGGTGAGGTCTCGCCCCTTGTCGCTGAACTCCCAGCGGTACACGGCGCCACTCCTGAGGTGACGGTAGTTGATGCAGTCGTGCGCGTGCAGGTCTCTGGGATGCTTCGGCCGTCCGCGTGCGCTCAGATACGCGGGTGAGCCGACCACCGTCATCCGCAGGTCGTTGGTGAGCCGCAGGGCCACGACGTCCTTGTCGAGCGTCTCGCCGAGTCGGATGCCCGCGTCGAACCCGTGCTCCACGATGTGGGTGATTCCGTCGTCGACGACGATGTCGAGCTCGAGCTCCGGATTGGCGGCGAGGAAGTCTCCCAGGATGGAATCGAGCACCGTCGCGATGGCCAACCGAGGCACATTCAGTCGCAACGTGCCGGAGGGTCGTCCGCGCACCGCGTCGAGTGACTCGAAGGCGGCGCGGATGCTCGCCATCGCGGGCCTGAGCTGCGCGAGGAAACGCTCGCCTGCCTCTGTCAGACCCACGCTCCTCGTCGTGCGCTGGAGCAGTCGAACGCCCACCCGCTCCTCGAGCGCCCGGATGCTCTGGCTGAGCGCCGACGGCGTCACGCTCAACTGGGCCGCCGCGGCCGTGAAGCTGCGCTTGTCCGCCACCGCCGCCAGCGCGTTCAGCCCCGAGTAGTCGTCTCGCATGGCCATCTTTTAGCGAAACTTAAAAACCCATCGCAATTCCACCGCTAATCACGAGGACCCCGGACTCCTATTTTCCAACGCGTCAACGAACTCGAAGTCGAAGGAGTCCACCATGAGCACTCAAGGTTCTTCAGCGTCCACCCACCACAAGGTCTGGTTCATCACGGGAGCGTCCTCGGGACTGGGGCGCGCGCTCGTCGAGGAGGTGCTGCGGCGTGGCGACAGCGTGGTCGCCGCCGCGCGACAACCGCAGGTCCTCGCGGAGCTGGCCTCGTCGGCGCCAGGACGTCTGCGCCTCGTCGAGCTGGACGTGACGCAGCCCGAGAAGGTGCGCGACGCCCTGACGACCGCCATCTCCCGCTTCGGGCACATCGACGTGCTGGTCAACAACGCGGGCTTCAGCATCCTCGGCGCCATCGAGGAGACGAGCGACCAGGACCTGCGGGCGACGATGGAGTTGATGTTCTTCGCCGCCGTCACCACCACGCGCGAGGTGCTGCCTCACATGCGAGCGCGGGGCTCGGGCACCATCGTGCAGGTCTCGAGTGTCGCGGGGCTCTCCTCCGCGCCGGGCTTCGGTGCGTACTGCGCCGCGAAGCACGCGCTGGAAGGGATGTCCGAGAGCCTCGCGCAGGAGGTGAAGCCGCTGGGGATTCGCGTGCTGGTGGTGGAGCCGGGCACGTTCCGCACCTCGCTGTTCGGCGCTTCGTTCCGGCACATGCCCGCGATGGACGCCTATGAGGGAACGGTGGGGCAGTTGCGCACGTGGGTGCGCCAGACGGATGGCAAACAGGGCGGGGACCCCGTGAAGGCCGCGCAGGTCATGGCGGACGTCATCGCGCGGCCGAGCGCGGAACTTCCGTTGCGGCTGCCGTTGGGCGGCGACGCGGTCGAACAGATTCGATCCAAGCTGTCCCTCGTCGCCACCGATATCGACCGGATGGAGGTCCTCGCCTGCTCGACAGCCTTCGATGCGAAGCCTTAGTCGATGGGTGCCCGGTCAGCTCCGAGTCGTTCGAGCCGTCGGCGCGCTCAACCCGCGTCGAACCCAACGAGGAACTGGACCCATGGGCTACCGCATCGAGCAACCGTCGGAGCTGTTCGAATCCGTTCGCTACAACACCAAGACCACCCCCGACCTTCGGGCGGCGATGCAGAAGAAGGTCAAGGAGCTGGTGGCGCGCATCGAGGACCGAGAAGGCCGGATGCGTCGCATCCGCGCGGAGTACCAGATCGACGCCGAGCGTCTGGCCACGCTGGTCATGCAGTTCCAGAACACGAAGTCCGACTTCGTCTCCTATCAGAACCAGGCCGGTACTCCGAGTGATGCCATCGTGCCCGCGGGCGTCATCGCCAACCTCATCAAGGAGGGGGAGATGATCGACTCGGAGCGAGGGCAGATTCGCAAGCTGGAGTTGGTGCTTCGCAACCTTCCGGACTCGGAGCTGTACAACCACCCCGAGACGGGTGAGGTCCTGAGTCGGCAGCCGCTGCACCAGCTGACCGATGACGAACTCGAGTACCTTGGGTTCTGAGGTGGACGAGAAACGACGGGCCCGCGGACATTGCCCGCGCGGCCCGTGGCTGAAGGCGTTACCTTGCAGGGCATATGGCCCGTGTCCGTGCCGTGGATCAGCCCCTGCGTCGTGATGTCCGCCTGCTCGGGCGACTGCTGGGAGAGGTGCTCGTCGAACAGGAAGGCCAGGACCTGTTCGACCTGGAAGAAGAGGTCCGTCGGCTCGCCATCCAGCGAAGACGCGGACCCGTGGCGGGAAGACGCGCCTCCGCGGCCGAGCTCGCGGAGAGACTCAAACGTCTCCCGCTGGAGCGCACCGAGCCCGTGCTCCGCGCCTTCTCGGTGTACTTCCAGCTCGTCAACCTCGCGGAACAACACCACCGCATCCGCCGCGCCCGCGCGTACTCCAGCGCCGAGTCCACGACGCCCCAGCGTGGCTCGCTGGAGGCGACGATGCTGTCGCTCAAGGACGCGGGCATCTCCGCCACGCGCGTCCGCGAGGCGCTGCGCCAGATGCACGTGACGCTCACGCTCACCGCGCATCCCACGCAGGCCGTGCGCCGCACGCTGCTCGAGAAGCTCTACCGGATGGCCAGCCTGCTCGAGGAGCGAGACCGGTGCGAGCTGACGCCCCGCGAGAGTGCCGCCAACGTGGAGTCCCTCCGCGAGGAGATCACCACGGTGTGGCAGACCGACGAGCTCCGTCGCGAGCGGCCCACCGTGGGCGACGAGGTGAAGAACGCCCTCTGGTATGTCGAGGAGGTCATCGCCGAGCAAATCTCCGAGCTGCCCGAGCTGCTCGACTGGGCCTTCGAGCGCGCCTACGGAGAGCCCCTCGGCCAGGTGGACACGCCGGTGCGCGTCCACTCGTGGGTCGGCGGGGACATGGATGGCAACCCGCTCGTCACGCCAGAAGTCTTCGCGGACACGCTGCGCGCCCACCGTGCACGAGGGCTGCGCCTGTTGACCCAAGGCCTGGAGCGCCTGGGCGGAATGCTCTCGCAGTCGGAGCGCCACGCGAAGCCGTCGGCGGAGCTCGTCGCCTCCCTGGAGCGTGACGCGAAGGAGCTCCCCGAGGCCGAGCAGCGCCTGGGGCCGCGCACCATCGGCGAGCCCTGGCGTCGCAAGCTGCGCTTCATGGAGGAGCGGCTGAACCAGGCCCTTCGCCACGTGCTGGCCCAGCGCACCGGTGACGCGGGCCCCATGCCGGCGAGCGCCTATCGCACGCCCGAGTCCCTGCTCGCCGACCTGGACCTGTTGTCCCGCTCACTCGAGGAGGCCAAGGCCGCGAAGTCCGGCCTGCGTCAGGTGCGCCGCATGCGCGAGCGTGTCCTCGCGCTGGGCCTGTCCCTGGCCGAGCTGGAGGCGCGCGTGCCCGCGGAGGACGCGGTGAGCGCGGCGGCCTCGTTGGACGCGGCAGGCCCCGCTCCGTCCGAGGGCGGCAAGCGTCTGCTCGCGGTGCTGGCGAAGCTGCGCGAGGCGCAGGCCGAGGCCGGTGAGCCCGCCTGTCGCACGCTCATCCTCAGCATGGCCAGCACGGCCGAGGATGTCCTCGCGGCCTTCAAGTGCCTCAAGCTCACCGGCCTGTGGGACGAGAAGCGCGGCTGCGCCACCGTGGACGTCGTCCCGCTCTTCGAGCAGCTCGGCGCGCTCGACGGTGGACCCGACGTGCTGCGCACGCTCTTCGCCAACGCCGAGTACCGCAAGCACGTCGACGCGCGCGGCTTCCAGGAGGTGATGGTCGGCTACAGCGACTCGGGCAAGGAGGTGGGACTGCTGGCCGCCAGCGCCGCGCTCTATCGCGCCCAGGTCGCGCTCACCGAGGCGGCCGCCCAAGCAGGTGTCCCCCTGCGTCTGTTCCATGGTCGCGGCGAGTCCGTGGCCCGCGGTGGTGGCCCCGCCCAGGAGGCCATCCTCGCGCTGCCTCCCGGCGCCGTGGCCGGTGGCTACAAGGCGACGGAGCAGGGTGAAGCCCTGGACCACAAGTACGCGCGGCCGGAGCTGGCGCGCCGCACGCTGGAGCTCATCCTGGGCGGCGTGCTGCCCCACCTGCTCGACGCGCAGCCTCGGCCGACCCCGGAGGACGAGAAGACCTTCCGCGCCACGTTCGACACGCTGGCCGAGACGGGGCGCAAGGCCTACCGCGCGCTCGTGTGGGAGGACCCTCGCTTCCTCGAGTTCTTCACCACGGCGACGCCCGTGGAGGAGATCTCCGCGCTGCCCATCGGCTCGCGGCCCAGCAAGCGCAGGGCCGGAGGGCTCGAGTCGCTGCGCGCCATTCCGTGGGTGTTCGCCTGGACACAGAACCGGGCCATCGTGCCGGGCTGGTACGGCGTGGGCTCCGCGCTGGAGGCTCTCTCGAAGGAGCCAGGTGGGCCCGCGCTGCTCAAGCGCATGTACCGCCAGTGGCCCTTCTTCAAGGCCGTCATCGACAACGTCACCATGGTGCTGGCCAAGTCGGACATGGCCATCGCCGGGCGCTACGCGGCGCTCGCCCCCGCGTCCACGAAGGCCCTGTGGCGGCGAATCCAGCAGGAGCACCGGCGCACGCGGCGCCAGGTGAAGCGGCTGACGGGGGAGGGGAAGCTGCTCGACAACAACCCCCAGCTCCAGCGCGCCATCGCCCTGCGCAACCCGTACGTGGACCCGATGTCCTTCCTCCAGGTGGAGCTGTTGCGCCGCAAGCGTGAGAGCGACTGCGACTGCGACAGGCCGCTCCTGCT
Source organism: Myxococcus guangdongensis (assembly GCF_024198255.1). Lineage (NCBI taxonomy): Bacteria > Pseudomonadati > Myxococcota > Myxococcia > Myxococcales > Myxococcaceae > Myxococcus > Myxococcus guangdongensis. The sequence goes on along the minus strand of NZ_JAJVKW010000017.1, from coordinate 65,398 downwards.
CTCGCTCAACGGCATCGCGGCCGGCATGCGCAACACCGGTTAGAGTCCGCGCCATGCCCGTCTCTGTCTGCGAAGGCGACCTGCTGGACCAGCCGGTGGAGGCCATCGTCAATGCCTGGAACCGGAACATCATCCCCTGGTGGCTGCTGTTGCCGCAGGGGGTGTCCGGCGCCATCAAGCGACGGGGTGGCGCAGGCCCTTTCCGCGAGGTGGCGAGGGCGGGCCCCATGCCCCTGGGCTCGGCGGTGGTGACCTCCGCCGGGCGGCTGCCCTTCAAGGCCATCATCCACGTTGCGGGCATCGACATGCTCTGGCGAGCCTCCCCGCGCTCCATCCAGGACTCGGTCCGCAACGCCTTGGAGAAGGCCCGTGAGCAGGGCCTTCGCTCCGTGGCCTTCCCCATCATCGGCGCGGGCTCCGGCAGCTTCGACGAGACGCGCGCGCTCGGGCTGATGCGACAGGTGCTGGACGTGGAGGCGGGGGACCTCGACGTGCGCGTGGTGCGCTTCCGGCCCTGACGACGTAACCTTCAGCGCCCCAACGCAAGACGTCTTCAACGGCTTTCGAGACGAGGTCGGGATGGCCAAGGACGCATTCACGGTGGAGGACATCAACCCGCAGCACGGCTTCGCGCTCTTGCGCCCGGACTCGGGAGAAGGGCCGTTCCATGCCCCCCTCTACCCAGAGCCCGAGTCCGACGCGCCTCCCTTCCAGCTCCGCAAGGGAGACCGGGTGACGGGCCAGCGCCGCGGGCAGTCCGTGACGGAGGTCGCGTGGGTGACGCGCGTGGAGCCTCCTTACGAGCTGGTGGAGCGCATGGGGGAGCTGCTCGCGAAGCTGGAGATGTGGGAGCTGAAGGTCCCCGCGACCGCGCTGGAGCTCGCCGAGCACCACTGGCGCCAGAGCCGCGAGGATCCGCTGCGCCGCGAGCTGACCTCGCAGCTGCCCACCTTCTTCGACTGGGAGCTGTCCCACCCGTACCGGGACGGCGCGCTGCTGGAGCGACTGGAGGCGGCCCTGCAGCCCTATCTGCCGGGCTTCGCGGTGCGGCCCCTCCAGGGGCGCGAGGCCTTCGTCGTGGACCCCGGCGGACACGAGGTCGAAGCGGGGCAGGGCGACTGGGACGCGCCCGCCACCACCTTCGAGCCGCTGCTCCAGCGGGTGAACGCCGTGCTGGAGCACGCGGGCGCGCCCGTGCGCTGGGTGCCCACGGGCAACGACTGGGTGCTGGCTCCGCCGGGCCTGGCGGAGCTGCTCGTCCTCAACAGCGTGCTCGGACCGCGCTGAGGCCCGAGCACGGGGCTACAGCCCGCCCTGCTCGCGCAGCGTGCGCACCACCTCGGCCGCCATCACCCGGTGGCCCTCGGTGCTCGGGTGGATGCCGTCGATGCCCAGCCCGGCGAGGTAGAGGTGCACGTTGCTCGTCTGCCGCATCACCGACTCCAGGTCGATGACGTCCGTGCTCGTGCCGCCGCCGCGCAGCCACGCGTTGAAGCCCAGCCGCTGCGACTTCACGTAGTCATAGGCGCCGTAGTTCGTCTTCTCCTTCGGCAACAGCGTGCTCACCCACACGCGACAGAAGGGCTCCAGCCGCTGCACCAACAGGAGCATCCGCGTCTCCATCTGCTCCTCCGCGCCCGCGTCGCCCAGGTCGTTCGTGCCCAGCAGCACCAGGCAGTCGGTGACGCCCTTCACCGCGAGCACCTCGTCGGACAACAGCCTCAGCGCGTCGTAGAAGCCCTGGCCGCTGACGCCCGCGTTGACCACGGGCACACCCAGCTGCGCCTCCACCAGCGCCGGCCACGCGTTGCGCGTGTCGTTGCGCAAGTCGACGTAGCCCTCGGTGATGCTGTCACCCAGCGCGATGAAGGCGCGGCCCGTGGGGCCCTCGACGGCCACGGTGGCCACGCCCACGGAGCGCTCGAAGGGCTCTCCGCCGATGGCGCCCGTCGCCAGCGCATGCGTGCCCGCTCGCGCGAAGCTGCCGGGGAAGGCGTTGATGGCGCTGGCGGCCAGCGCCCCGCGCACCTCGAAGGTGATGGCCACGTCCTCGCGGAAGCCCACGGGGAACACCACCGGGTCCGACGTCACCAGCGCGCGCGCGCCGACGTTGAAGCCCGGCTTGCCCTCGAAGCTCAAGGCCACCGGCGCGGACACCAGCGAGCCATCCACGCCCGCCTTCGCCACCGTGGCGCGCTGGAGCGTGAGGTTGCCGTCGCCCGCGCGGAACGTCACCTGGAGCCGCTCTCCGGCGCGCGCCACCGGCACGCGCAGGCGGAACGTGGTGACACCGCCCACGTAATGGGACCAGCGCAGCGCCTGGTGGAACCCCGGCTGGAAGCCGATGCTCGGTAAGGGCGGCTGCTGCGCGGGCGGCGGCGGCGAGCTCACGTGCCCGTCGTCGTTGAGCACCAATGGCGGCGCCACATCCACGGAGGCGTCAGGCGCGTTCGTGGACTCACCCTGCTCTTGAGAAGGCTCTTCCGGCAACGGGTCCTCGGCGGTGCTGGGAGAGCACGCCAACTGCGCGCCACCCACGCACGCGAGGACACCGAGCCACGTCCGCCACATTCGCATCGTCGCTCCCTCCCGACGACGCACGATGTACACCGCTCATTCCCGCGACGACCACCGAACATGCGCGCAAGTCCCGAGGCTCGCGGCGCACGCCCCCTTGGTCTCCGGGCGAGATGGAGACACCTCTTTCCCTGTCACGCGAACCCGCCGGCCTTGCACGAGTCCGAGGCTCACCCACGTGGCGACAGAAGTTGCCCCACGTGGGTCTCCGGCTTCATGGGATGCAGGCTCCCACACCAGGATTGTCATTCAGTGGACGGCATGTCCCGGTGGTGCATGCGGGCGAGCTGGAGGGCTTGCACAGGGGCCGGCAGTTGAGCCCTTGCCCCGTGTTCACACAGGCGCTCCCCGGCGCGCACTGGTTGCTGAAGTCGCACGCCTCACCCGTCGCGCGAGTCCCACTGCCCGCGCACACCGGGCCCGTCGACGACGGGTAGCAGCTCAACGGCGCCGTGCAGCCCTGCGCGAACGGGTCACACGGCTGCGAGCGCGGTCCGCACAACAGCGGCAGCTCCGACGTGCCAGCCAGCCGCAGCACCGTGTTGCACTCGCCCGCGTTCGCGCACTGGCTGCTGGTGTGGCACAGCCTCCGGCAGAAGAAGCCCACGCCGCCGTCGCCCTGTCGCTCGTCCTTGCAGAACAGGCCCGCCGCGCACGTGTCGAACTCCGGCCCGCCGTCCGTGGGGGACAGCGTGCAACGCCCGCCCTCGGTGACGGTGCCCGCCTCCACGCAGCGCCGCTCCGTCACCGTGCCCGTGCTCACGTACGTGCAGCGCTGCCCCTGCGCGCAGTTCTGCAGCACCACGTCACACGCCGCCGCGAAACACCGGCTGCCCGTCTTGCCTCCCGACAGGTCCGCGAAGTGACAGCTCTGGCCAGTTCCGCAGCCTTCCTGTCTTGCGACGTTGCACGCGAAGTCGGGACTCACGCCGCCATCGCCCGCGCCGCCTCCTCCGTCCGGGTCTCCGGGCACCCCGGAGTCGCCCGCGCCGGGGCCTGGCTGTTTGTCGTCGTCATCACACCCAGGCGTGACGAGCGCCAGGAAGAGGGTCCCCGTCAACACCGCGAGCCACGCACGCATCCCGAACTCCCGAATCGAACTGTGTGAGGACTTACCTGATGGCGCCCATTCGTGGGGGCCCTCTTGAATCGAGCCTGGAAAGCAGCGGACACTTGCTGGATGACCGATGCCCAAGGGGTGGCTCGGCGCGTCAGTATCCCGTCGGTCCTCGGGAAGGCATTAGGTCGCCAGCGGCGGACGGCTGGGGGTAGCGGGTGCACATGACTAGCAAGGCGGCGGAAGCAGAGATGTCATCGGGAGATCCAGCCGCGTACGCGAACCGGCGCACGGACGAGCGCGTCGCCGCCAAGTTCGCGGTTCGTTTCACCCAGGCGGAGGACGCGGCCAGGGCGCTGCGCGTCTTCTCCATCAACGTGTCCGCGGGCGGCCTGTGCCTGCGCACGCGCAAGGCCTACGACGTGGGCGCCCAGGTGCGGCTGTCCATGGACATCGCGGGCGAGCAGTTCGACCTCACCGGCGTCATCGCGTGGGTGCGTGACGAGCAGGAGGCCATCGGCGTGCGCTTCACGGACGTCAGTGACGACGACCGCGTCCGGCTGCACAACGTGGTGGAGCGCATCAAGCGCTGACGTCACCGTGGCCCTCGGCCCCGGAGAGAACCGGGGCGCGAGGGATGGGCCGGACGTCAGCGGCCCTTCTCCGTCTCCAGGTGGCGGAACACGCCCGCGTCGACCTCGGAGAAGCCGCACGCCGTATAGAAGCTGCGCACCTCCGGCGTGGTGGTGATGGGCGAGACGAGCTGGAGCTGGCGCGCGCTGAGCACCTTGCAACGCTCCAGAATCTGCTTGATGAGCGCGCGGCCCACGCCCCGGCGGCGCCACGACTCCGTCACCACCAGCTCGTCGATGGTGCCCACGCGCCCGCGCAGCCGCAGCTGGGGCCGGTGGGAGAAGGAGAGCATGCCCACGGGTTTGTCCTGCGGGTCGCCGGCCACGAAGATTTCAATCTCCGGATGGCTCACCACCCAGTGGACCGTCTGCTGGTCGGTTCCCTGGGGGTAGCCCAGCTCGCGAAGCAACAAGGCCATGGCCTCGGCGTCGCCGCGACGGGCTCGGCGGATGCGGAAGGCGGGGGCTTCTGCGCCCGCGGGGCTGACGGTCCGGACGATTGGCTGTGACAAGGCAGTTGGCAGTCTAACGAAAGGGCCGCCGCTCCTCCAAAGAGGAACGGCGGCCCGGGACTTTTCCGTGGGCGGACGGCCCACACGGGGGCACTGGGTACGACGCCTAGGGCTGCTCGCCGGCGAGCGAGCGCAACGCGTCGGTGATGTCGTTCTGCTGGGGCACGGAGGCCATCTCCAGCGTGTCGGCCAGGCCGATGCCGGGGATGAACTTGCCCGCCAGCAGGCGGGGCGGCGCGAGCAGCGAGTAGAAGAGCTCTTCCACCGTGCGTCGCACCAGGTGCTCGCCGAAGTTGGTGACCTCGGTGTCCTCGTTGACGAAGAGCACGCGGCCCGTCTTCTGGACGGAGGCCTTGATCATCTCCCAGTCGTAGGGCCACAGCGAGCGCAGGTCGATGACCTCCACGCTGATGCCCTCGTCGGCGAGCAGCGCGGCGGCGCGGGCACACAAGGGCAGGGTGCGGCCGTAGCTGACCACGGTGAGCTGCGAGCCCTCGCGCACCAGTTTGCCCTTGCCGATGGGGATGGCGAACGCCTCCAGCCCCTCCGGCCACGCGGGCTTCCACTGGCTGCGGTCGCCCAGGGGCGCGTCGATGGCCTTGGACAGCGCGCGGTCATCGTCCGGCTCGCCGGGGATGCGCTCCTCGCCCTTGACGCGGAGCAGCGCCTTGGGCTCCAGGAACATGACCGGGTTCTGCTCCTTGCACGCGGAGATGAGCAGGCCGTACGCGTCCAGCGGCGTGGAGGGCATCACCACCTTCCACCCGGCGATGTGGGTCATCGTCGCGTCGAAGGAGTGCGAGTGGTAGATGGACCCGCGGATGCCGCTGCCCACCGGCGTGCGCACCACCATGGGCAGGTTCCAGTCACCGTTGCTGGACCAGCAGGTGTTGCCCGCCAGCTTCAGCAGGTCGATGGTGTTGTAGACGTAGTCGCAGAACTGGATTTCGGCGACGGGGCGGCCGCCGCCCATCGCGATGCCCATGGCCGCGCCGATGATGCCGCGCTCGTCCAGGGGGGAGTTCCACGTCGTCTTCAGGCCCTGCGTGCAGGTGAAGACGCCGCCCAGCGGGGCGCCGACGTCCTCGCCGAAGATGTCCGTCACACCGAGGTTCTCCTCGGCGTAGTGGAGGGCCATGCGAATGGCCTGTGCCATGTTGGCCATGGGTTACTTGTCCTCCGCGAAGATGTGCTTCCAGATGGTCTCGGGGGCCGGCAGCGGCTCGTCCCGGGCGATGCGGGCGGCGGCGGCCATGTCCTCGGTGTAGCGGTTGCGCAGCTCGTCCATCTGCTGGCGCGTCAGCACGCCGTCCTGCTCCAGGCGCGCCTCGAAGTTCTTCAGGCAGTCCTCCTCTTCGGACACGTAGTTCGCGCCGGACGCGGACGAGTGCCCGTACAGGCGCGACACGTTCGCCTCCAGGAGGAAGGGCTTGCGCTCCTTGCGCACGTACTCCATGGCCTCCTTCAGCTCCTGGTAGGCCTCCACGGGGTCATTGCCGTTGATGGTCTTCGAGCGGATGTTGAACGCCTTGCCACGCTCGCTCACGCGGGGCTCGCCGTGCTGACCTTCGGCCGACGTGGAGATGCCCCACTTGTTGTTGGTGACGATGATGAGGATGGGCAGCGGGTTGGCGGGGCGGCTGCTCCACACCAGGCAGGAGGCGAAATCACCCTCGGCCGTGCCGGCGTCGCCGCCGGTGACGATGGTGATGCCCTCGCCGCCCACGCGCTTCTGCACCATGGCGGTGCCCGGAGCGATGGAGTACTGCACCTCGATGGGCGAGCTGACGGGGGCCACGTTGTACTTGCGCAGCGAGAAGTGGCCCGCGAAGTTGCGGCCGCCGGAGTACGGGTCCGACGCCGTGTTCTTCATCTGCCGCAGGGCGCCGATGGGCTCCTCGCCCAGCGCCAGCAGGGTGCCGGACTGACGGTAGTGGGCGTGGAGGTAGTCGTACTCGGGGCCCTGGCCCTTCTTCATCAGCAGGCCGAGCGGGACGTTGAACGCCTCCTCGCCGGGACCGCCAATCCAGAAGTACCCATGGCCCTGCTTGTACATCTGGATGAGGCGCTCCTCGAGGACGCGCGTTTTGACCATGAGGTCGTGGATGCGGACCAGCAGCTCCTTGTCCAGCTGGAGCGGCGCGGACGATTCTTTGATGAGTCGGGGTCGAGACACGCGCGGGCTTCCTCTATCTGGAGGGGACGCCCCTATAACCCGGATGCGCCCCCATTTCTCAAGCGAGAGATGCCACGTCGGCTTCCCACCACCCGGCCGGGCCCGGTGGCGCGGCGCGGCAATCAGCCTCGCTCATCCGACTTAGGAGCCCGGACACGTCGCAGGGCCGTGACGCGGTCCGTTAGCGCGGTGTTGCCCAGGGCGTGGGCCCGCGCGTCGACGGCGGCCAGCGTGTCCTCGGAGAGCAGGGGGGACTGAGGGCCCGTGAGCAGCGCCTCCAGCTCCGGGGTGCGTCCGGTCTCCAACAAGGCGAGGACCAGCGCATGGGCCGCTCGCGACGAGGGCTCTCGGGTGAAGGACTCCTGGAGGGGCCGCACCGCGAGGTCCGCCATGCCGCTGTCGAGCAGGAGCTGGCCCACGCTGCCCACGTCGTGGGGGACGTCCTCGTCGCTCGTCGCCCATCGCGAGGAGGACCGCGCGCGCTCGAGGCCCGGCTCGGTGGTGGAAGGTGTCTCGGCGATGGCGGGCTTGTGGCCCAGCAGCGCGTCGAGCGGGATGGCGCCCTCGGTCGAGCCTTCGCGCGCGAGGGGACGGCGCGGTGGGGTGATGGGCTTCAGGCGTGCCTCGCGCTGACGCTGGAGCAGCCTCCGTCCGTTGGTGAACCCCAGCATCAGGGCGAGCACGCCCATCCAGACAGTTCGCGTGACGACGGCGCCCACCACCAACGCCACGGCGGTGAGGACGCCAAGGACCTGCGGGCTCCGCTCGTATCGATAGCCCGCGCGGTGGCGCACGAGCGAGGCGACGAAGTCACCGCCATCCAGGGGACGCACGGGCAACAGGTTGAAGAGCCCCCAGCCCGCGTTCGCCCACAGGAGTTGTTGGAGCAGCGCCGCGCCCAGGCCTGGTTGCTCTCCGGGCGAGACGGGGCTCGATGCCGCCCACGCCAGCCCGCCCACCAGGAGACTCGCCGCGGGGCCCGCGAGGCTCACCCACGCGGACTGACGGTGTGTGAGCCGGTCCGAGCCCCGGGTGGTGCCGCCCAGCTCATGGAGGGTGATGCTCGCCGGGGAGCCGAAGCGGCGCAGGGCCCAGGCATGGGCCAATTCATGGAGGAGCACGGACACGAAGACCACCGGCAGCCACATCGCCAGACGACCGGGCTCCGCTGCGAAATCCCAGCCCGTCGCCAGCGCGGTGAGGAAGAAGAGCGGCTGGAGATGAACGGGCGTTCGCGCCACGTGGAAGAGCGGCTTCATGCTCCGCGAGCCTAACCGGGCCCGTGCGTGGACGCCGGGTGAAGGGCCGCGCTCCGACACTCACCTGACGTGAAGTGTCCTCGCGGAACAGGATGCGGGCCACACCCGTCAAGGCACGTCGCGCCGCACGGCGACCCAGACGTGCCGTGGGGGGCAGGACCTCGCGAAGCAGGAGAAGTGCGCTAGAGTCGAGACTCTTTCCCGCTCCCGCCGCGCCTCGGGCGTGGCCCTTCCGGGTGTGTCCTTGTCCAGCACGAACACGCGTCTGAACCCCGCGCCGGAGTCCGGTACGTCCCCCGGCACGTCTCCGGGTGAAGCCTCACCACCGGCCGAGAGGACAGGCACCCGGGAGCTCACGGGCTCTCGCGAATCCACCGCCACGCGCCTCACCTCCAACGTGGGCCTGCCCCACGCCGAGCAGACGGGCACGCTCATCGCGCCGCTGGAGGCGGGCGAGCTGCCCAACGTCGCCGCCATCCGCGGGCCCCGGCTGGACCAGATTCTGCTGCTCACCACCACCGCGCTCGTCGTGGTCATCGTCGGCCTGCTGGCGGCGCTGTCGGTGGCGTCCACCCAGTCCCAGTTCGAGGAGACCGCGCGCCGCTCCACCGAGCGCATCCAGGAGCAGGCCCGCGAGCTGGGGCGCACGGTGGGCCAGACGCTGGCGCTCACCTCCGTCACCAACCTGCGCGACAACAACTACGCCTTCCTGGAGGGCGTGGCCGGCTCCATCGTCACCACCAACCCCAACATCCTCCGCGTCCAGATTCTCGACCCGGAGGGCGTGGTGATGGCGGACAGCGAGCCGAAGGCCGCGGGCGCCGCCGAGTCCGATGCGCCCACCGGCCGCGTCGCCGAGCAGCGCCTGGTGCAGGCCTTCTACCGCGACCAGCCGGTGTACGAGATTCAAGAGCCCATCGACTACGGCTCCAGCAGCGGCAAGGGGCTGGTGGTCATCAGCTACTCGCTGCGCGCGCTGCAAGAGCAGTTGGAGGAGCTGGAGCGGGACAAGCGCGCCACGGTGCGCGCGAACACGGTGCGCATGCTGGGCCTGGGTCTGGGCTTCGTGGTGCTCGCGGGCGTGGTGGCCGCGTTCCAGAGCCGCCGCATCACCCGTCCGTTGGGCATGCTCACCCACAAGGTGATGCAGCTGGCCGCCGGTGACCTGGGCGCGCGCACGCAGGCGGCGCGGGGCGCGGGGCGCGAGGTGCGCACGCTGGGCGTGGTGTTCAACCACATGGCCGAGCGCATCAAGGTGCTGCTCGACGACGTGCGCGCCAAGGCGCAGCTGGAGCGAGAGGTGTCGCTGGCGCGCACCGTCCAGGAGACGCTGCTGCCCGGCCGCGACGCGGTGCAGGTGGGCGGGCTGCGCATCGCCGGCCTCGTCGTCACGGCGGACGCGTGCGGCGGCGACTGGTGGTTCCGCGCCGCGCTGGATGAACAGCGCGTGGTCATCGGCATCGGTGACGTGACGGGCCACGGCCTGTCCACGTCGCTGGTCGCCACCAGCGCCACCAGCGGCTTCGCGTCCGCGATGACGCTGCGCGAGCCCTCGGAGGTCAACGCGCGGATGCTCATCACCGCGCTCAACGTGACGCTGGCCAACGTGGGCCGGGGCGAGCACCAGATGTCCAGCGCGCTGGCCGTCATCGACGTGTCCACCGGCGTCATCGACTACGCGGCCGGAGCCCACCCCAGCCCCCTCGTCTTCAACCGCCACAGCGGCCAGGTGGCCTCGCTGCCCGCGCGCGGTCCGCTGCTGGGCGCGTCCGTGACGTCGCAGTTCACCTCGCGCGACGGCCAGCTTCGCCCCGGCGACATCGTCGTCTGGTACACCGATGGCCTCACCGAGGCGCGCGACGGCGGAGGGCGCATGTACGGCACCCAGCGCCTGGCCGCCGCGGTGCAAGCCAATGCCCACCTGTCCGCGGAGGCGCTGCGTGAAGCGCTGCTCGCGGACGCCCGTGCCCACAGCGCGGGCCAGCCGCAGCGCGACGACATCACCGTCGTCGTCGCCGAGTTCAGCCCCGCCTGACCCCTGGACGACTCCCGCATGCGCCGCACACCCCACACCCCCAAGCGACGTCTCGTCCCCGCGCTCGCGCTCCTGGCCTCGCTGGCCAGTCCTCCTGCCCTGGCGCAGTACCGCGCGCCACCCATGTCCGAGTCACAGCGGCTGGTGAAGGAGGGCGAGCAGGCCCAGGTCTCCGCCAGCGCCGCGAGCGCCTCCGGTGACAAGAAGGAGGCCGAGGAGAAGTACAGGAAGGCCCTGGGCCTCTTCGAGAAGGCCCTGGCCGCCGAGCCCACCTCCATCACCGCCGCCGCGGGCGTGGGCTCCGCCGCCAACGCGCTCCAGGACTGGGCGCGCACCGTGGAGCGCGTGCAGCCCGTGCAGAAGGCGAACCCGGCCGAGCTGACGCTCGCGTATCCGCTGGGCGTGGCCCTCTTCAAGCTGCGCCGCTTCCCGGAGGCGGTGCCGATGTTGGAGCAGGTGGCCCAGGCCGACCAGGCCGAGCACCTCATCGTCCACTACTACCTGGCCAGCTACTACCTCTACGCCCAGCAGGGCGACGCGGCGGTGACGCGGCTGCAGCGCTACCTGACGCTGCGCCCCGCGAAGCTGTCCGGCAACGACTTCCAGATTCACGAGCTGCTCGGCCGCGCGCATGTGCTGCGTCGGGACGCCGTGGCCGCGCGCGCGTCCTTCACCCAGGCCCAGGCCGGACGGCCCGAGTCGCCCACCGTGCAGCTGGGGCTCGCGAGCGTGCTGGAGCTGGAGGGCAAGGTGGCCGAGGCGCGCACGCTGCTGGAGGGCGTGGCCACGCGCTTCCCGCAGGTCGCGGAGCCGAGGGAGAAGCTCGCGCGGCTGTACCTGTCCGGTGGCGATCTGACGCGCGCCGAGTCGGAGGCGGTGGCGGTGGTGAAGCTGGGCGCGACGCCCGCGGCCTACCTGCTGCTCGGTGACGTGCGCCTCGCGCGCAAGCAGGCCCCGGCCGCCGAGGAGGCCTACCGCAAGGTGCTGGAGCTGCAGCCGGGCCTGGTGCTGGGACAGATGGCCGTGGGCAAGGCGCTGCAGGCGCAGGGCCGTCACGAGGAGGCCATCCAGTTCCTGGAGGCCGCGGTGCGCTCGGGCGCGAGCAGCCTGGACCTGTGGGCCTCGCTCGGCTCGGTCAACCGTCGCGCGGGCCGCTTCCAGCGCGCGGTGGAGGTGCACCGCCGCGTGGTGGAGATGGCGCCCCGTCAGGCCCTGGGCTGGATGCTCCTGGGCGCGGACCACTTCGCCACCGGCCAGTGGGACCAGGCCATCGAGGACTACGGCAACGCGCTGCAGGTGGAGCCCCAGCACGCGGGCGCGAAGCAGTGGCTGGCGCGCGCGCTGGCCCATCGCGCACGAGATCGCAGCGGTGGAGGCCGGGCCGACGACGCGGTGCGGGATTTGCGCCGCGCGTTCGACCTGGACCGCAGCGCGGTCATGGCCCGTCGGCTGACGGCGGCGCTCCTGGAGACGCGCACGTACGCGGACGCGCGCAAGGTGATGGAGCAGGGGGCCACGCTGCCCGGCGCGACGTGGCGAGATCAGCTCCTGTTGGGCTACGCGCGGCTGGGCGCGGGTGACGCGCAGGCGGCGCTCGAGGCGTTCACCTTCGCCGGCAAGCAGACGCAGGAGCCGGACCAGCAGGCCGAGGCGTCCGTGGGCGCCGCGCTGGCGGAGGTGGAGTTGGGTCAGGTGGACGCCGCCGTGCAGCGGCTCACCGAGGTGGGCCCGTCGCGCGACGCCGCGAGCGTGGCCCAGGCCAACCTGCCGCGCGTGCTGGTGCGTCGCGCGCTGGCCCGGCTGGAGGCGGGGGACGCGGAGGCCGCCGACCGCGACCTCGACGCGGTGGAGAAGCTGGGCACCGGCAAGCGCGGAGACCTGGCCAGGCTGGCCCTCCTCGCCCGGGGCCTCACGCGCGCGGAGGCCGGCCGTCACGCCGAGGCCGCCGCCGCGCTGAAGAAGGCGCTCACCCCCGCGCAGCCCTGGGCCTGGCCCAACACACGCGCGCTGGCGGACACCTTCGCGCTCTACAAGAAGGGGCAGGTGGCGGCGGCTCGCAAGCAGCTCACCGCCGCGGCCAAGAAGCCCATGCCGGGGCAGCCCCAGTGGATTGCCTCCATGACGGGCGCGCTCCACCGGCGAGAGGCCTCGCTGGCCTATGCCTCCGGCAACATGAAGCTCGCCGAGAAGGCCCTCAAGGCCGCGCTCGCCACCGAGCCCGAGGACGCGCTCGTCCAGCACAACCTGGCCTGCGTCGACTGGCGCAAGGGCAAGACGTCCGACGCGCTGACCACCTGGCGCCGCCTGGAGTCGTCCGTGTCCGTGGCGTCGCTCAACCTGGGCATCGACGCCCAGGAGCGCCGCCACGAGCCCGCCGAGGCCGTGGACGCCTGGCGCCGCTACCTCGCCTCCGGCACCGGGCCTCGCATGGCCCAGGTGCGTGAGTGGAAGGACCGACTGCAGAGCCTGCATGGCCTCGCCGAGCCCGCGGGCAGCGCCCCGGCTGGCGGCGCCGCCGTGGTGGAGGAGACCCCATGAAGACGCCTCGTTTCCCGTGGGCCATCCTCGCGCTGGCCCTGTGCATCGCCGCTCCCGCCGTCGCCGCGCCCCCCAAGAAGGCCACCGTGGGCGTCTTCCTCGCCACCACCTTGAGTGACGGCCAGGAGCGCTTCCAGTACGCGGAGGCCCTGGCCGCCAAGCTCACCGAGGTGATGGACCGCCCCGTGGCCGCCAAGAGCTTCGGCCGCTACGAGGACTTCGCGCGCGCCATGGCCGACGGCCTGGTCGACTTCGCCGTGGTGGAGGGCTGGGCCGCCGTGCAGTTGGGCACGCGCGCCACGCCCCTGGCCTGGGCCGCGCGCCCGGGAGAGTCCCAGCAGCGCTGGGCCATCGTCTCCACCCACAAGGGCGCGGTGAAGGACCTCGCCGGCAAGCGCCTGGCCCTGGTGAAGGGCGCCGGCCCCGCGGACCCCAAGTTCGTCACCCACGCGGTGCTCGGCGGGGACTTGGACGCGCAGCGGCATTTCAAGCTGTCGCCCGTGCCCAACGTGGAGTCCGCGCTGAAGATGCTCGAGGCCAAGGGCGCCGAGGCCGCGCTGGTCCCCATGTCCCACGTGCCCAAGGACAAGGATTTGCGCGTGCTCTTCCGCAGCGCCCGGCTCCCCGGCGCCGTCCTGGTGGACCTGCGCAACCACAAGGAGGCCCTGGAGCAGGCCCTGTCCACCGTGGGCGCGGTGGCTCCGTTCGAGCCCTTCGCGCGCATCCAGGGCAAGGACTTCGAGGACTTCCGACGTCTCGTCACCCAGGGCCCTCCGCGCCGCCAGCCCGTCTTCGCCGACGTGGCGGACACACGCGTGGACGCCGAAGTCTTCGTCCGCGCCGAGGCGCTGGGGCCCTCGCTGCCGTCCTTCACCAGCGACCTCGCCGTCTCCGCCGAGCAGCCCGACGACTGATTTCAGGCAACCTTGGACGCTACAGCCCGAAACACTCTTGAGTTTCCAGGGAATGAGAATCACCGGCTTGGCCCGGCAGGTTCTCTGGGGTAGCTTGTTTTTCGACGGCGCGAGCGTGCAGGTGAGCGAATTCGTCCAACAGACCGATTGCCCTGGCGCCGCGCCCGCCAACCGGGGCGTACAGGACCGCGGGGGCTCCTCCCATCCGCGGATGAGAGAACGATGCACTCGATTGTGTGTGGTGATCCGCTGCCAGGCGCGGTGCGTGCTCACGTGAAGCGCCGGGGCCTTCGCGCCTTCTTCACGGTGTCAGCCGTCCTCTGCGCGCTGGCCGTGGCCCACCCGGCGGTGGCCCAGGCGCAAGAGACCAACGCGGCCTCCGAGTCGCAGCCCAAGGTGAAGCGCAAGAAGCGCGTGGCGAACGGGACGAAGCCCGCGGCCACGACGACGAAGACGCCCGCCACCAAGCCCCCGCGCGCGGCGGTGAAGAAGCCGCCCAAGACGCGCAAGCCTCCTCGCGGCACGGAGGCCACGGACTCGGACATCCCCGTGCTGGGCGGTGGCCTGGAGGACGACCCTTCCACCGCGACGGAGTCCGTGACGGCCGAGCCCCCCGTGCCCGTCACCCCCGCGCCCACGGTGGAGTCGCATCCCCCCGCGCCGCTGCCCGCCGCCCCCGTGGCGAGCCCTGGCGCCCAGCCCGGCCCCAGCATCGCGGATCCGCTCATCTCGTCGCCCGCCTCCACCCCGGGCCACGGCGCCGTGCTGCCCGCGACGAAGAGCCCGCCCGCCGCGCCCGTCGCCACCGACAACGTCCCCATCAGCGCGCCCTTCGCCGAGCCCACCCTGGACCGGGCCATGCCGCCCCCGTCGGGCCTGGCCGGGTTGGATCCGCTGGGCGGCGCGGACCCGCTGGAGGAGTCCGTCAACCGCGTGCTCAGCGAGGCGGTGGTGACCACGGCCGGCAAGCGCAACCAGCGCATCGCGGACGTGCCGCTGACGGTGTCGTGGATTCCGGCCGAGGAGCTCGAGGGCACCGGCCAGTTCACGCTGTGCGAGGCCATCCAGTACTTCCCCGGCATGGAGTGCCGCCGGGGCTCCATGCGCAAGGCGGCGGTGAGCGCGCGCGGCCTGGGCTCCAACTACCTGTCCAACCGCCTCCTGCTCCTGAAGGACGGCCGGCCGCTGACGGACCCGTGGACGGGCCAGTTCTACGCGGACGAGACGACGCCCCTGGTCAACCTCAAGCAGGTGGAGGTCATCCGGGGCCCGGGCTCGTCGCTGTACGGCTCCAACGCCTTCAGCGGCGTCATCAACATCATCGAGCGGCAGCCCGCGGACCTCATCGCCCCGGGTCGCAACGTGGGCGCGGAGGCGCGCGTGCTCGCGGGCCAGGACCAGACGTGGCGGCTGCACGGCAACGTGGCCGGCCGCGGCGGGCCGGTGGAGGCGCTGCTCGGCTACTACGGCTTCGGCTCGGACGGGGCCCAGCTCTTCAATGACCCCACCACGGGCCTGGTGGACACCAACCAGGACTCGATGGTGCACCAGGTCAACGGCAAGGTGCGCGTGGGGCCGCTGGCGCTGGACGCAGACTTCACGGACGCGACCATCGGCCGCCCGGGTGGCTCGCACACCCAGATTTCGACGGTGGGCAACTGCGGCCGCTGCCACTACACGCCGAATGACGAGGAGTCCGTCCAGAACCTCAACGCCTCCGCCCAGGTGGACCAGCAGGTGACGGACAGCCTGCGCCTGTTCGGTCAGGTGTACGGCTTCTTCAAGCGCCGCGACGTGGTGCTGGAGAACGCCTTCGGTGGCGACCCCACGCGCGCGCTGGGCAAGCGTCGGCGGCTGGGCGGCGAGGCGCGCGCGCTGTACTCGGCGGGCCCGGTGTCCGTGACGTTCGGAGGCGACGTGAAGTTCGACCAGGTCAACGTGCCCAACGTGCTGCCCGAGCTCACGATGGACGACACGAAGCAGACCATCATCGGTGGCTTCGTGGACGCGGAGTACCGCCCGCTGGAGCGCGTGGTGGTGAGCGCGGGCGCCCGCTATGACCGCTACCAGATTCCGGAGCGCGTCTGGCGCGAGCGCACGGACCAGATTTCGCCGCGCGCCAGCATCGTCTTCCACGCGGTGCCGGAGCTGCTCACGCTGCGCACCAACTACGGCCGCGCCTTCCGCGCGCCCACGCTGGCGGAGCTGGCCATCAACCAGCAGATGTACGCCTCCACGCTGGTGGGCAACGCGGGCCTGCGGGCGGAGACGCTCGACACCTTCGAGGCCTCGGTGGACTTCTGGCCCTTCGACCGGCGGGTGCGCCTGACGGGGACGGGCTTCTACAACGTGGCCAAGAACTTCATCAATCAGCAGCTGGTGTTCGGCTCGGTGTCGCAGTTCCGGAACATGGGTGACGCGCGCATCGCCGGCGCGGAGCTGGAGGCGGCCGCGCAGATTCCGGCCATCAACTCGTCCTTCGACGTGGCCTACCAGTTCCTCGACGCCAAGAGCGTGCCCTTCGACGACGGGCCCCGCACGCCGCTGGACTACGCGCCCACCCACCGCATCTACGCGCGCGGCCGCACCAACATCGGCAAGGTGGCCTTCGTGGAGCTGTACGCCCTCTTCGTGGGCTCGCGCTTCGACCCGGGCTTCCAGGTGGACGAGGCCACGGGCCTGCCCAGCTCCCGCGTGGAGCTGCCCAGCTACCTCACCGCCAGCGCGCGGGTGGGCTTCAACGTCTACGACGGCATCTCCGTGTCGTTCCTGGGCTCCAACCTCTTCAACGCAGCCTACGAGGAGTCCCACGGCTTCCCCGTGGCGCCCCAATCCTTCTTCAGTGAAGTCAAGGTACGCTACTAGGCACCTCGTTTGAGTACCGCACCCCACCTGGAGGCCAGTGGCCTCCTGCTGATTGCAGATGCTTCCCTGCCCGCGGCCGCGCTCGAGCAGGTGGTGCCTGTGCTGACGCAGGGTGGGGTGGGGGCCTCCGCGGTGACGTCCCCGGCGACGGTCTCGCGCGGCCTCCTGCTGTTCGACGGAGTCCTCAAGCCCGAGCACGCGCAGTGGCTGCGGCGCGAGCCTCCGGCGCTGCTGCTCGCCACGCGCGAGCGCGACGGCGGCCCGTCCCTGTGGGAAGCGCTCCTGGTGGGCGCGGTCCTCAAGGCGTCCGGAACGCTGCTGCCCGAGCGCGCGGAGGTGACGCGCCGTCCGCTGCGCCGCGTGACGGACATCCACGAGGCGGCCACGGCGGCGGCGACGGCGGTGGGCGCGGCCGAGGGCAGCCGGGTGGCCGCGGGGCTGGTGGCGGACGTGGTGCATGAAATCGCCGCCAACGCGCTGTTGGATGCGCCGGTGGACGCGAAGGGCGAGCCTCGCTACGCGCACCGTCGCACCGAGGTGCGCGAGGTGGCGCCGGAGGACGCCTGCGAGCTGGGGTTCGCGGTGGAGGATGGCCGGATGTGGATGGAGGTGGCGGACCGCTTCGGCGGGCTGCGGCCGGGGTCGTTCGCCCGGGCGTTGGACGGGTGGGGCCAGAAGGTGAAGGTGGATGCGTCCGGGGGCGGAGCGGGCCTCGGGTTGCGCCGCATCCTCGAGCATTGCGACACGGTGGCCGCGCGGGTGTGCGTGGGCCGCGAGTCTCGCGTCGTGTGCGTGGTGGACCTGGGAGACGCGCGCCGCCGCGCGGCCCAGCCCAAGTCACTGCTTTTCTGTTCGCATGAGGTCAGGGCCGGTGGATAGCCAGGGTTCCAACGCCATCATCAGCCGGCTCCGTGTGGGTACCATCACCCACGTCCGGATCGCCGGCGTCATCGACGAGACCTTCCCCCTGTCGTCGACCAGCCCGGAGCTCAGCGGGCTCCTGGTCGTCGACCTGGGGAGGGTGGAGCGCATCAGCTCCTTCGGCGTGCGCCGGTGGATTGAGTTCGCCGCCAAGCTGCCGCCGGGCGCGCTGGGGCTCTACGTCGTCCACGCTCCGCCCGTCGTGGTGGACCAGCTCAACATGGTGGAGGGCTTCGCGGGCGTCGCGCGCGTGCTCTCCCTGCTGGCGCCGTACACGTGCCGCACCTGCAACGAAGACCGGATGCGGGTGGTGAACCTGGTCGACGAGGCGCAGGTCATCGCCGAGGAGCGCGCGCCCGAGCACACCTGCCCCGTCTGCTCCAACCCGCTGGAGTTCGCGGACCTGCCGAGCGAGTTCTTCGACTACGCGCGCCGCCAGCAGTTCGGCACCGTGGACCCGGTGGTGATGCGCTACCTGCGCGCGAGCATGCCGAAGGAGCAGCCGGACCTTCCGCAGCACCTCAAGATCGTCCAGGACGACATCACCTTCATCTCGCTGGCGAGCACGCTCAAGGGCGACCTCAACGTGCGCAGGCTCGCCTCGGGCCTGGAGGGGCGCGTCGCGTTCGACTTCAGCCACGTGAGCAAGGTGGAGCCGGAGGCGCTGCCCAAGCTGGAGCAGGTGCTGGACACCGCCGCCCAGGGCGCGCAGGTGGTGCTCTGCCGGCTGCCTCCGCCGGCGCTGGCCGTGCTGGCGCGCTCGTCGAAGCTGCTGCCCGCGAAGCTCGCCACGCTGTGGCTGCCGTGTGAGTGCCGCAGCTGCGGTCAGGTGAGCCACCAGCGCATCCAGGCCAACGCGTACCTGGCGCAGCTGCGCACACAGCAGACGGGCCTGTCCAACGAGTGCCCCATCTGCGGCGGCGCCGCGCAGGTGCCGCACATGCCCCAGCTGCAGGGGTTCCTGGCGCGGATGCAGCTGACGGACCGGCCGCTCGAGGACATCGAGGTGCTGGAGCCGCGCGCGCTCAGTCAGTACCTGTTCGGGTCCACCAACATCGACCCGCAGGCGAACAAGGGCTCGCCCACCGACATCAACAACTCGTTGGGCAGCACCAAGCTGAACGTCATCCGCCGGCTGGGGCAGGGCGGCATGGCGGAGGTCTTCCTCGCCAAGCAGGTGGGCGTGAAGGGCTTCGAGAAGTTCGTGGTGATGAAGAAGATTCTGCCGCAGTTCGCGCAGAACCCCGAGTTCGTGGACATGCTCTTCGCGGAGGCGCGCGCCAACGCGCGGCTGACGCATCCCAACGTCGTGCAGACCTTCGACGTGGGCGTGTCCGACGGGGTGGCGTACATCCTGATGGAGTACGTGCGCGGGCCGGACCTGAAGCGGCTGGTGAACGAGCTGCGCCGCAAGGGGCTGGCGCTGCCCCTGGAGCACGCGCTGCGAATCGTGGCGGAGGTGGCCGCGGGGCTGCACTACGCGCACGCGTACGTGGACCCGGCGGGCGTCCCGCACCCGGTGGTGCACCGCGACGTCAGTCCGCACAACGTGCTCATCTCGCTGGACGGCGCCATCAAGCTCAGCGACTTCGGCATCGCCAAGGTGGCGGGCGAGGAGCACACGCAGGCGGGCGTGCTGAAGGGGAAGATTTCGTACATCTCTCCCGAGGCCGCGTCCGGGCGCACGCTGGATGCGCGCAACGACGTGTTCGCGTTGGGCGTGGTGCTCTTCGAGCTGCTCACCGGACAGCTGCCGTTCCGCAGGGACCATGACGCGGCCACGCTCAACGCCATCGTGCGCGAGCCGGCGCCGGTGCCCTCGCAGCTGCGGCCCAACATCCCGCAGGACGTCTCCGACCTCATCCTCCGCGCGCTGGTGAAGGACCCGGCGCGCCGCACGGCCTCCGCCGCGGCGATGCGCGAGGAGATCGAAGCGGTGATGGCGCACCACCGCCTCAACTCGTCTCCGGCGGCGGTGGCGCAGTTCTTCAAGGACACGCTCGGCGACCGGCTGGTGGAGTACGCGCCGTCCTCCGCGACCGGCACGGGCAGCCATCCGCGCCCGGTTCCCTCCGGGAGCGGCACGGGCAGCGGCGACATGGCCGCGCCGGTGGACGGCAAGACGCCGAGGCCGGGGACGGGCAGCGGCCCGAAGCCGACGGCCTCCACCAGCGGGAGCATCCCCCGCGTGCCGGGGACGGGCAGCGGCAACGTGTCCGCGCCTCCGGTGCCCGGGACTCCGCCGCGTCCGTCTCCCGTGGCCGCGCCGCCTCCGCGTCCCGCGCCTGTCGCCGCGCGTCCCGCGACGCCGCCCCCCGTGGCGCCCGCGCGTCCTCCTCCGCCTCCCGCCGCGACCGAGCTGCCGATGCTCCCGGACCTGGATGCGGGGGACAGGACCGAGGTGGTGGTGCTCCAGCCCGGGGCGAATCCTCCGGCGGCGCCTCCGCGTCCCGTCGCGCCCGCGCCCAGGCCCTCGCAGCCGGGGCACACCGCGGTGCCCGCGCCGCAGCGTCCCTCGTCCGCGGCGATTCCCGCGGCGAACGTGGCGCCCAGGCCCGCTCCGGCGCCCCGTCCGTCCTCGACGGCGCACCCGGTTCCCGTCGCTCCTCCCCGCGCCGAGCCCGAGGTCGATGCGACCGCGCCCTCGAATGCCTCCACGTGGAAGTGGGCGGCCATCGGCGGCGGCGCGCTGCTGGTCATCGCGGTGGTGGCGCTGGTGATGCTGCGCGGCTCCGGCTCGGTGTTCGTGAACCTGTCCGAGGGTGAGCACGTGTTCGTCGGCGGTGTGCGGGTGGAGCCCGGCACGAAGACGCTCGCGGTGCCGCCCACCGGCTCGCTGCTCATCTCCACGGCGGTGAACGGCAAGCTGCGCCGGTTCGGCACGACGACGCAGCGCGAGGACATCGACGTGCGCACGCTGGCGGACGCCACGCCGCAGTCCGGGACGCGCGGGGCGCTGAGCGTGGCGACCAGCTCGCCGGGCTGTGAGGTGAAGGTGGATGGCGCCGTGCTGCCCAACCGCACGCCGGTGACGAAGTCCTCCATCGAGGCCGGCAGGGAGCTGGAGGTGGTGGTGAACTGCGCGGGGAGCGAGAGCATGCGGTGGGTGCTCGCGGTGCCTGGGCAGGAGATTGTGGTGACGGCTCGCTAAAGTCGCAGTGGCTGGCCTCGGGATGGGACGCCTCTTGTGGGGCGTCCCTCGAGGTTGAAGGGCATGTGATCCATGAAGGGCTGGACCCTCTTCCCCCACCTCGTCGTTCGCGCGACAGGCTTCCCGTTCGACTGGCTGGAGCGGCTGGGGTGTCCGGAGTCGGCGCGCTGGGCGCGCGTGCTCGAGGCGGAGCGACGCGCGTTGGATGCGCTGCGTGCCCAGGGCCCGCGTGTGCACCGCCCTCCCCGGGAGCTGCTCTCCGCGCTCAAGGCGGGCCGTCCCATCGACACCGAGGGCCTGGAGGCCCCCGAGCGCTTCGCCGAGTGGAACACCCGCGCCCGTGCGGCCCAGGACGCGGAGGCCGCCCTCGCGTCGGCGCTGGAGCGTGAGCTGCCAGCGGTGGAGACGCAGATGGAGGCGCTGTGCCGGGAGCCGCGCTTCCTGGAGGCCGTGGCCAGCTCCAGTCCCCCCGTGGCCAGGGACCTGCTCGCGAAGCGCGAGGGCTCGCGGCTGCGCCGGCAGGTGGCGAGCTACCTCCAGCGACTGTGCGCGAAGAACGAGACGATGGGCTTCTTCGGTCCCATCAACTACGGCCGCGTCGATGCACAGGTGCCCACGGGCGTGACGCTGCGCTGGTCCGGACCCGAGACGCTGGTGGGACGCAACGCCTTCGCGGCGTCGTGGTTGGTGCAGGGGCTGGTGCGCGCGATTGCCTTCGACCCGGACATCGCCTCGTGGCTGGTGCCGCGTCGCAAGGCCTTCGCGGAGATGCCCGCGCGCAAGGCGGGGCCGACGCCGGAGAGCGCGGAGGAGCTGCTGCCGCGCATCGTGGAGCTGGCGGATGGAACGCGCACGTTGGCGGCGCTCGCGTCCTCGCTCGGCGTGGCGCCCGGCATGGCGCGCGAGGCGCTGCGGCTCGGCTGTGACAAGGCCTTGCTCACGCATCAGCTCGAGGTTCCGTCCGCGGTGCACCACCCGGTGGATGACCTGGCCCAGCGGGTCGCCGCGTTGCCGGGCGCGGGCGCGCGTCGTCACGTCGAGGGGCTGAGCACGCTGCTGGAGTTGATGGGGCGCTACGGGGCGGCGGATGCGAGCGGGAAGATGTCGCTCCAGGACGCCTTCGCGCGGAAGGCGAAGGAGCTGTGGGGCGTGGCGCCGCCGACGGAGCGAGGCCCCGCGTCCGAGTCCCACAACTTCTACCAGGACCGTCTCCCGCTGCGGGAGGAGTGCGGCGGAGACCTGCGGCTGGAGGTCGGCGGTGAGCGCGCGCGGGAGCTGGGCGCGCGACTGGAGCCGGCGCTGGCGTGGATGGCGGAGGCGGCGTGGCGCACGCGTGACGCGGCCCGTGAGGCGGTGGCTCGCAAGGTGGGCTCGCGCACGGTGCCCTTCTGGAAGGTCGCAGCGGCCTCCGCGGACCTGCCGGTGCCGCTGGACACGTCGGTGGCGGAGTTGCTGGCGAAGTCCGTTCCCGACGCGGCCTCGCGGTCCGTCGAGCTGGGCGCGGTGGAGCGCCCCTCGTGGGATGCGGCGCGGACCCTGCCGCTCGTCACCTCGGTGGACCTATTGGTGGGCGCCACGGACGTGGAGGCGTGGGGCCGGGGCGACTACACGCTGGTGATGGGAGACATCCACGACACGGCGCTCGTGTGGGGCTGGGCGCTCCAGTTCCATCCGTCGCGAGCGAAGGTGGAGAGCGAGATGGTGCGCGCGCTCGGGGCGCTGTCCCGCTCCGTGCCTCTGGTGACGGTGTTGCCGTCGCGGCGCACGGGCTTGCTGCCCTCCGAGTTCCCGGGGCCGGTGGTGGAGCTGGGCGGTGTGAGCTCGCATGCCTCCGCGTGGCGCATCCCGCTGGATGACCTGTTCGTCGAGAGCGATGGCAAGAGCGCGCGGCTGGTGTCGAAGCGGCTGGGCTCCGAGGTCTGCCTCTACAACGGCGAGCTGGAGAGCGCGGTGCACACGGCGTTCTCGCTGCCGCGCATCCGGCCGTTGAAGGTGCCCCTGGGGGAGCACACGCCCCGGGTGACGCTCGGCGGAGTGGTGGTGCAGCGCGAGCAGTGGAGGCTGGATGCGGCGGCGTGTGAGGCGCTGCTGGCGTGCAAGGACGACCGCGCGAGGCTGCGTGTCGCGGTGGGCCTGTGGGATGCGCGAGGACTTCCCCCATGTGTCTTCGCGAAGTTCAAGGGTGAGCGCAAACCGGTGCTGGTGGACGTGCGCAGTCCGCCGCTGCTGCGCGTGTTCCTCAACCTGCTGGAGCAGAAGGAGGAGGTCCTGCTCTCGGAGATGTTGCCCGGGCCGGAGCAGCTCTGGCTGCGTGGACCGATGGGTCGCCACACGGTGGAGCTGCGCTGCACGCTGATGTCGGGCGCTCCCACCGTCTCGCGGGAGGAGGAGCGATGAAGTGGTTGGTGTTGCCTCCACATCGGGACGTGACGCTCGTGCCCGACGTCCCCGAGGGGTGGCACCTGCTGGACCTGGCGAGGGACTTCACCCGCCGGGTCTTCTCCTCCGAGTCCGTGGAGGCGGAGTGTCTGTCGCGCGAGTCATCCCTCCCATCATCCCAGACGATGCGCGAGCTGCTCCTGTTGCGAGTCGCGCAGGGCCTGCGTGAACGAAGTCCCCTGTCGGAGCTTCGCGCGTTGGGGGCGGTGCTGACGGCCATCTCCGGTGCCCCCCAGGGTGTGCACCTTCGGCTCGATGACGTGGAGCTGGAGTCCGGGACGACGGAGCGGAGCGCGGACGTCCAGCGCGTGTCGGGGATGCCCTCGCCGTACTCGGAGGACGTGGCGGCCGTGCTCGCGCGGCTCGAGGATGCGCAGTGCGTTCGCCTGTGGCTGGAGCGAGACCTCCAACTCCCGGCCGCTGCGTCGCTCGCGCAGGCGTGTCCGCCCCATGTGGCCTTGGAGGTCGCCGGGCCCTTTGCCTCGACGCATCACAAGGTGCTGGCGCGGATGCCCGCGTTCCGGCGCGCCACGTTCCCGGAGCAGGTCCCCGCGTTGCGCTGGCGTGTGCGCCCGCTGTCCGGTGCCCCGAGCGCCGAGGACCTCGTGTGGATCTCCGATGGGCTCGGGCTGGAGGTCCTGGCTCCGTACCCGTGGGGCGATGACCCGGACTGGGCGGTGATGGATGCCGACGGCGCGAAGCCGGAGTCCGGACCTCGTGACGGCTGGCTCGGACGGTGCGCGCTGTCCGACGTGCGTGCGTACACAGGGGGCGCGCGGTGGGCGGGGCATGTCTCGCTCGGCTCGCTCCTGGCGGCGGACGTGCTCGTGGAGAGCGGCTGCCACACGGCGGTGGTGGGGTTCTGTGGCATCGAGAACGGCAGGGTGGTCGACCCTGACCACTGCTTCATCCCCGTGGAGCTCCTGGTCCAGGGATACGCACGACTGAAGGCCGCGGGCGTGCGCGTCGTCGCGGAGTGGTGGGTCGGTGCTCCAGGCGTGGACGAGGCGTCGCTGGAGGCCACGCTGGCCGCGCTGGAGGGCCCGCGCTTCTTCGACCATCTGGCCGGTGTGCGTCCATTCCACGCGTCGGTGGAGCGCATCGCGAGGGTCCGTGACCTCGAGCGCTGGTGGGGGAATCCCGGTGACGCTCCGGCGGACCGCGACTTGTCCCGCAGTCGCCCCATCGAGAGACCGGGCACGATTGACGGGGCGCGCCGACCCGCGGTCCTCGCGTCGCTGGCGAGCCGGCTGATGACGCGGGCCCCGCTCAGTCCGGGCCGTGTCGCCGCGGGCTTCCTGCTCGCGCCTCCAGTGCTCGATGGCGCCACGCACATCCGCCTGGACGCGGACTGCGCGGTGGTGTGCCTGCCCGCGACGCTCGAAGGGACACCGAAGCCCTCGTGGTACGCGGCGAACCTGCGCACGGGTGGGGTGGTCGCGATGGACGCACGCCTGGCGCCGGCGCTGGCCCGGTTGACCGAGCCCACCGACGTGACGAGCGCGTTGCCCCAGGTTCCGGAAGCGCAGCGGGCGAAGCTGGTGGAGATGTTGGTGACGAAGTCCATCCTGGAGAGGACGCGCGGATGAGCGGACGCTGGACCTTGGGCGAGGTGTTCGTGCTCCGCCACGCCGGTTTCCCTTTCGACTGGCTGGAGTCGCTCGGGTTCTCCGCCGCGCTGGTGGATGACGCGAACCGATGGCTCGCGGAGGAGCAGTCACTCCTGGAGGCGCTGAGCGCGGAACGCAGCCCGGTCAAGGCGCCTGTCCTCCGCGCGTTGCTCGAGAACGACACGGCCCCCCGTTGGGCTCCCGCGGGCTCGGAGCGCTTCGCCGTGCTGGAGCGTCTTCGCTCCGGATACAAGGCCCTCCAGGAGCGTCATGCACAGGAGCGCTCGGCGCTGCGCTCGAAGCTGCGCGAACGTGCGGCGGAGCCCTCCATCCAGGAGGCGGTGTTCCTCTCCAGCCCCGCGATGTTCGACAACGTCTGGGCGCGCTACCTGCGCGATGGTGCGCGCAAGGACACGTCTGACGGGCGCCGGGTGGAGAGGCAGGTCTACACGTACCTCCAGCGCTTCTGCGCCAAGAACGAGACCACGAGCTTCTTCGGCCCCATCTCCTACGGCGAGCGCACGGAGGAAGACGGCTTCGACGTGCGCACGGTGGCGAGCGGTGACACGCGCCGACGCACGTTCTTCTCCTTCTGGGCGGTGACGGAGCTGGCGCGCGCGGTGGGCCGTGAGCGCACGCTGCGACCCCATCTCCCGCTGCGGCTCAACCCGCTCTTCACGGTGTCCCCCGGCCGTGCCGCCTGCGAGGTGCTGAAGCTGGAGGTGCCTCTGTCCGAGAGCGCCGAGCGCCTCCTGTCCGTGCTCCGGGAGCATCCGACCCCCGCCGCCGCCGCGAAGGTGTTGGGCCTCGCGGTGGAGGACGCCGAGCGCGCCGCGCTGCCCCTGGTGAAGGGCGCGCTGCTGCTCTGGGGACTGCCGTTCCGACCCAATGACTTCACGACCTTCGAGAGCGTGCGGGATGCCGTCGCCGCGCTGCCAGCGCTGGAGGCACGCTCACGTTGGTTGTCCCGCCTGGACACGCTGTCGGGACTGAAGGCCGAGTTCGAGACCGCGGACCTGAGCCGCCGCAAGGTGCTGCTCCTCGAACTGGAGGCGCGCTTCACGGAGGCCACCGGCAAGCCCGCGCGGCGAGGAGACGGTCAGGTGTACGCGGACCGGCTCATCCTCTACGAGGAGGCCAGCTCTCCGTTCCGTCTGCGCTTCGGCCGCCGCTTCACCGAGGAGCTCGAGTCCTCGCTGACCGGTCCGCTCGAGTTGTCGGCCGCCTATGGCGAGCGTGTCCAGCAGGGCTTCCGTGAGCAGGTGCGCGAGGCGCTCGGCACGGACGAGCGCCCGGTGGACCTGCTCGACTACGCGGTGCGATTGCGCCCGGACCAGGTGACGGGCAGCCGCTTCTCGCCGGTGCCCCCGGTGTTGCTGGACGAGTCACCGGAGCGCGCCCGCACGTTGCCCGTGGACTTCCTCGGCACGTCCACGCCGGGAGGCCGCTACGCGCTGCCGGATGTCTGCCTCGCGGCGAAGCCTGACGGCGCGGGCTTCGAGGTGATGCTCGCGCGAGTGCATCACCACCTCCTCCTGCGGAGCTGGCTGAGCGCGTTCTTCCCGTCGAAGGAGCGCTACTCCGCCGTGGCCTCGCGCTGGTTGGACTCGGACCCCTCCGCGCGAGGACTCGTGGGCCTGTCCATCCGCCGCCGCAACAAGGGCTTCTACGTGTTCCCGGGCCGGCGGCTCGTCTACTCGGTGTCGGACGTGCTGGACGTCGAGGACGGCGCGCTCACACCGAGCGACGTGAAGGTCCTGCCCACGTCCCAGGGCCCGGTGCTCGTGGACGGGAAGGGTGAGCGGCTGCACCTGTACCTGCCGCTGGACGACTTCTCGTCGTACCCGCCCTTCGCCGCGCTGGCGCATCCCCAGGTGCTCCATGCGCCGCTGCGCACGCGGGGACAGCACCTGCCCCGGCTGAGCATCGGCGGCGCGGTGTACCAGCGCGAGCGCTGGGAATTGTCCTCCGAGCACCTCGCGCGCCCCTCGGGCTTCGAGCTGTTCCTCGCCGCGCAGCGTGAGCGACACCTGCGCGGCTGGCCTCGGTTCGTCTTCATGCGCAGCACGAAGGAGCGCAAGCCCTACCTCATCGACACCGCGAGCCCCTTCGCGTTGGACCTGCTCTCGCACCTGGCCCGCGAGGCCGAGCGTCTCTCCGTGGAGGAGATGTACCCGGCACCCGAGCAGCTCTGGCTCCGCGACGAGCGGGGCCGCTACACCTGTGAGCTGCGAATGCAGTTCACCCGCTGGAGCGAAGGCGCCTCGCCACTTTGACATCCGAGCCGCGTCCGCGAACACAATGCGCCCGAGGTTCGGCGCACCACCCTGGAGAGGTCATGGCTGGAGAGAACACCGTCGTTCCGGAGACCCGGAAGCTCAAGCGCCCCGTGGAGGAGATTCGCGCGGAGCTGCTCGCGGACACCGACGTGAAGGAGCAGGCGCGGATGCTCCAGATTCCGGTGGAGGCCTACGTCGAGAAGATCCTCGACTACGCCCAGCACCCCCAGAAGCAGATGCCGCTGGAAATCACCCTCGACCACGAGCTCAAGGCCAAGGACCCCAAGGCCGCCACCGTCGAGGAGATTCAGGGCCACCTCGACAAGCTCATCAGCGGCGAGGTCATCATCAGCCGCGCCCAGCAGCGCGACGGCTTCAGCGCCGACAAGGGCGATGAGCGCTACAAGGCCGCGCTGGCCTCGGACGCGGTCCTCACCGGTGCCCCCGAGTCCCGGGGCGCGCCGACCCCACCGAGCGGCCCGAAGAAGGGCTGAGTCGCAACCTCTCGGAATCATTGGGGCTGACAGGGCTCTCCGGGATTTGTTCCGGATCCACGGAACTTTGTGGGCCCCCGTCCGATAACTCCACTGTCAGGCTTACTTTCGGCGGACGCTGCGCGACGCCGGCACGCGAGAGGCAATCATGGGGCTCTTCAAGAACGTTCTCGGCAAGGCGCTGGACATCCTCAAGCCGGCGCTCACGGCCATCAACCCGGCCCTGGGCATCGCGGCGGGCTTCGTCAGCGGGCTGATGAAGGGCGAGAACCCGCTCCAGGCCGGCCTGGGCGCGGCCATGGACCTCTTCCCCGGCGCGAGCGTCGCGAAGAACCTCCTCAACAAGTTCCCGGGCAGCAACTTCCTCGAGGGCATGGGCGGCAACAGCCTCGTGAGCGGCCTGCTCGACAAGCTCAAGGGCAAGAACCAGGTCACCGACCTGCTGTCGGACGTGGTGAAGGCGAACGAGAAGCAGGGCCTGTCGGAGCAGAGCCTGCGCAACGCGGCGGAGCTGTTCGCCAAGCGCATGGCCGAGACCGCGGTCGCCTGATTCGGCTTCATCGCAGGGCCTTCCCCCGGGCGCCGTCCCCTCGCTGCAGGGGCGGCGCCCTTCGTGTATTCAGGGAGCGACATCTCGCTGCACACCAGTGGGTCTGACGGATGGGTTTCAGCTCGGAGGTCCTGATTCTCGGCGCGGGCGTGGTGGGGCTGTCGGCCGCGAGGCGGCTGGCGGCGCTCGGCGCGCGCGTGACGGTGTTGGACGCGGTGGACCCGGGAGGCCGAGGCTCTCGCGCGGCGGCGGGCGTGGCGATTCCCTCCGTGCGCCTCTACGACGACGCAGACATGCTGGCCTTCGCGCGCGCGGGCAGGGATGCGCTGGCGGCCGAGCTGGACGCGCTCCCCGAAGGCGCGCTGCTCCGCCGCGGACAGGGCATCCTCCGCATCGCCGCGGATGCGAAGGGCCGTGACGCGCTCGCGCAGCGGGCGTCGAAGCATCCGGAGGAGCTGGGCACGTGGGTGGACGCCGCGCGTCTGGTGGAGCTGGAGCCCGCGCTGGAAGGGACGCCGCTGCTGGGCGCCTTCGAGACGGCGCGGGGCCACATGGTGGACACGGAGGGCTACGTCAACGCGCTGCTGGGCGCGGCGTCCCATGCGGGTGTGCGGCTGCGGCTCGGTGAGGCCGCGCGTGCGGTGGAGGAGACCTCCGACGCCGTGGTGGTGCGCACGGACCGCGAGACGCTTCGCGCGGACCAGCTCTTCGTGAGCGCGGGGCCCTGGTCCTCGACGTTCCCGGGGTTGCCTCCGCTGTCACTCAAGCCGGTTCGAGGGCAGATGATGGTGGTGCACCAGCCGGGGCTCTCCTTGTCGCGCGTCGTGTCCGGGCCGACGTACCTGGCGCCGTGGCGTGCGGGGGAGCTGGTGGTGGGGGCCACGGAGGAGGACGTGGGCTTCGTGGAGAACGTGACGCCCACGGGCCTTCTGCACCTGAGCGCCACGGTGGCGAAGCTGGCGCCGCGTCTGCGCGAGGCTCGCTTCGTGCGCGCGTGGGCCGGGCTGCGCGCGGTGACGCCGGATGGCCGTCCGTACCTGGGGCGCTACCCGGGCACGCGGCGCACGTTCGTGGCCACGGGGTTGGGTGGGCAGGGGATTCTCACCGGCGCCCATGCGGCGGCGCTGGTGGTGGAACAAGTGGCGTCGGGGCGCGAGGGACTCGCGGCGCCGTTCTCTCCGGCTCGGGCCTTCGGGTCGAGCGAGGGACGCGGCTGACATCTTTGCTGGGAAACACCGTCTCTGGGCCGGAAAGCAGTGGCAGTCGAGGGGATCCGACATGAGTGACGAAGTGTCTCGAGGAAAGGCGTACCTGCGCGTCCCGTTGTTGTTGGTGACGGCCGTGTTGTCCATGGGCAGCGGCATGGGCAATCCGGGGTGCAGCAGCGGGGATGACGACGTCGACGTCATCGCGCCCGAGGCGTGTGAATCCGGCTGCGCCATCAGCGGCGCCTATGTGTTCCGCTTCCAGGACACCACGCCGTTGAGCGCCGACTGCGGCCAGGTGGGCGTGGTGTTGCCGGAGGGCGAGCGGGTCGTCGTGGTGCAGAACGGCCGCGAGGTGGACATCAAGGGGACGCTGGGCGAGGTCGCGCTCACCGGCTCGCACTACGCGGTGGGCGACACCCGGCAACTGGCGCTGCGGGCGGTGGTGGAACTCCGTCGACGCGAGGGCCCTCCCACGGAGTTGCTCTACCTCATCGAGGGTGAGTTCGCGGAGCCTCCCGCGAGCCTCGACGCGCCGGCCGCCTTCTCGGGGCTGTTCCATGCCAACCACGTGGAGACCGTGGAAGGCGACCCCGAGTGCCGCGTGCTGCGTCGCTTCACGGCGACGCGCCAGTGACGCGTCGGTGTCTCAGTAGAGGCTGACCGAGTCGAACGGCCGGTTCAGCTTCGTGCGAGGGCGGGGCAGCAGCGCGTGCACCGCCTTCGCATCCGACTTCGTGAGGGCGTCCACCAGGGCCTGGGTCTCCTTGGGCCAGGTGGTGCTGGCCCGAGCGCAGCGCAGGGCCTCGGACCAGTCCTCGCGTCCCGCCGCGAGGGACAGGCCCGCGAGGCTCTCCGCCGCCTTCAAGGGCTCGCCAATCTCGCGGGCGTGCTGCTCGGCGCGAGCGAACCACTCCACCGCCAGGTCCATCCGTCCATCGTCGAGGAACAGGCGGCCCAGCTCCGCCGCGATGACCTGACGGTGGAACGAGTCGCGCAGGGCCTCCGCGCTGGCATAGGCCAGCTGGAAGTGCTCCACGGCCTCGTCGCGCTGGCCCGCGGCGAACTCCAGGCCGGCCAGTCGGTAGCGGTGGTGCTTGGAGAAGTTGACGCCCCAGCGCTCGCTGATGCCCTCGAAGCGCCGCCACGTGCTGATGGCGTCCGCGAACTGCCGCGCGGACTCCTGGAGGTAGCTGGCGTTGGAGATGAGGTTGATTTTCAGATGGGTGGCGCTGGCGTCGTGCAGGTCGCCCACGCAGCGCATGGCGAGCTTCTCCTCGACCAGCGCCTTGTCCAGCTTGCGCTCCTGAAACCAGGTCAGCGCGCACACGTTGCGCAGCCAGCCCTCCTGCAGCGCGCGGTCCGGCGCGGTGCTTCGCGCCAGCTCCGCGAGCCCCGCTTCGACCTCCGCGCGGGCATTGGGGAGCTGACCGAAGCGCTTGGTCAGCGTCAGCGCGCGGAACATGTGCAGCCGCGCGCGCAGCTCGGGAGGCAGCCGGCACTCGAGCCCGCGGCCGAACGCGGCCATGGCGTCGTCGTGCGAGCCGGTGAAGACGTGCACCACGCCCATGCACCGGTGGAGCAACGCCTTCAGCTCGTCCTCGTCGCCCAGGCTCGCGCGGTCGATTTCGATGGCCGGCGTGGTGAGGCCCGAGTCGAGCGCCTCCCAGGCCTGGACCACGCGCCCGGGGAAGTGGGGCTCGGGCGCGGACTCGAGCAGCGCCAGGCCGTGCTCGGCGGCCAGCAGCGCGCCCTCGTAGTTCGTGGTGAAGAAGCAGCTGCGGACGGCGAGGATGGCCGCGGCCACGCGAGCCTCGCGGGACTCCGACTCATCCACGACGAGCCGCAGGTAGCGGCCCTCCAGGTCCACTGTCGGCTCCATCGCTCGCGAGGACACGGGGCCAGGACCGGAGGCGTGGGGGACGCGCATGCGGTCGCACAGCGCGTCGAGATAGGCCTGTCGTCGGGACTCGAAGGCGGCGGCGCCATGGGGGCGTCGCATCCGCCAGCCGGTGAGCAGCAGGGTGCCATCCAGGCCGTCCAGCCGGGCCCACTCGGCGGCGCGCATGACGGCGCGCAGGCTGACCAGGTCACACTCGCCCGCGCCATGCAGCACGAGGGGGCGGCCGCTGGCGCGCAGCGTCTCCACGATGGTCCGCGCGGCCACGGTGAGAATCCAGAACGCCTGCTCGGATTCACGGTGGAGGCGGCGCTCGGAGGGGGACAGCGCCAGGTCCTCGAGCGCGGGGACTCCCTGCGTCGTGCCCGGGAACAGCCGGTTCCACTCGGAGGGGTGTGCGGCGGCGATGGCGCGGTGGACGTCGGGAGCCGCGTCCTCACAGGCCTTGAGGACCTTGCGCAGTCCACCGAAGGCGGTGGGGAGCGCCACGCCGACGTCGACTTCGATGGCGCGGGAGGGGAGGGCGGAGGGGACTCCCTGTTCCACGGACACTGCGAAGGCAAGACCGGGTCGGGCGCTCACGCTGAAGGGGCCTCGAGAGGGGACGAATGCGGACGACTCGAGGTGTACTTTCACATTCTCTAAGCACCCGAGCAATCCGGGGTCCCCGTTATTCACCGGGAGAGGCCCCGCCGGGAGCCTCTCGCTCGGGGAAACGGATGTATCGCGCGGCGCGCCATGTCTCGGGGTGAGACAGGCTTGGGGCGGTGTCTACCGTCGCCAGTTGACGACGGTGGAGGTGGCGAGCCCCAGGACCAGGGCCCAGAAGGCGGCGCCGACGCCGAACAGGGAGACATTGGACAGGGCGACCAGGAAGGTGACGACAGCGCCTTCGCGGTGGCGCGCGTCGCTCATGGCCGTGGACAGGCTGTTGGCGATGGTGCCGAACAGGGCCATGCCGGCGATGGCGAGGATGAGCTCGCGAGGGAAGGCGGTGAAGAGGGTGACGAAGGTCGCTCCGGCCAGCCCCGCCAGCAGGTAGAGGACGCCGGAGACGACGCCGCCGGCATAGCGCTTGGAGGGGTCCTCGTGGGCTTCCTTGCCGGTGCAGATGGCGGCGGTGATGGCGGCGAGGTTGAGCGCGAAGCAGCCGAAGGGGGCGAGCACCATCGTCGCGAGCCCCGTGGTGGTGATGATGGGGGAGATGGGCGTGGTGTAGCCGGACGCGCGCAGCACGGCGACGCCGGGGACGTTCTGGGACGCCATCGTCACGACGAAGAGCGGCACGCCGACGCCGAGCAGCGCGTGCCACGAGAAGGTCGGCGCGGTGAAGACGGGCGTGGCCCAGGCGAAGTGGAGCTCGGAGAAGCGCATCAGTCCCGAGGCCCAGGCCACGCAGGAGCCGAGCGCCAGGACGACGAGGATGGCGTAGCGGGGCCACAGACGCTTGCCGAGCACATAGGCGCCCAGCATGACGGCGACGAGCACGAGCCGTGTCTTCATGGACACGAAGACGTCCAAGCCGAAGCGGGCGAGGATTCCGGCGAGCATCGCGGCGGTGAGCGGGAGCGAGATGTGGCCGAGGGCGCGCTCGAACCAGCCGGTGACGCCGAAGAGGGTGATGAGCGCGCCGCAGAAGAGGAACACGCCGATGGCGTCGGACATCGGCAGGCCGACGAGGCTGGTGGCGAGCAGCGCCGC
The DNA here is from genome assembly GCF_024198255.1 of Myxococcus guangdongensis. Lineage (NCBI taxonomy): Bacteria > Pseudomonadati > Myxococcota > Myxococcia > Myxococcales > Myxococcaceae > Myxococcus > Myxococcus guangdongensis. Next base: position 32,583 of record NZ_JAJVKW010000017.1, on the reverse strand, counting down.
GCCGGGGGTGGACCACCCGGTGAGGACGGGGGCGCGGTAGCGCAGGGACAGGCCGATGGTCGTCACGGCGACGCCCAGACCGAGGGCGCCCATCCAGGAGCTCATCTGGGCGGGCGTCGCGCCCGCGGCCTCCGCGGCCTGGAAGATGAGGGCGCCCGTGCTGGAGAAGGCCACGAGCACCGTGACGAAGCCCGCGGAGAGCGTGGAGCCCGTGAAGGCGGGCGTGGTTTCGCCGGTCAGCAGGTGACTGGCTTCAGCGGAGTCCGTGATGGCGGGGTGTTTCATCCACGCGCCACGCTAGGTCCGGGCAGGCGGTACAGAACAGGGGGCGCGGAAGCCAGTACAGCTCGTTGCTTGGCTGTGTATGGGAATGGGCCCCGATGGAGTTTGATATGGATGGGTCGAAGGACCTGGGGACTGTCCTGAAGCCAACCGTCGCCAGGGGAGATGGGGAAAGGCTTTCCCTGGCCGCCCCCTTGCTGGCCGCTCGTCCAGTGGAGCACCCCCGACCCAATCCACATCACGGTGACGCCACACCGCCCCCACTGGTTATTCCCGAGCTCCGTCATTACCTGCACTCACAGTCAAGCTGGATGAAGGGTAGGGCAAACGTGAAGGCAGGAAACAGAGGGCAGTGGTTCTGGGGTGTCGGGCTTCTCATTGGCTGGGCGGGGCTCTCCTTTCCAGCCCTGGCGGCGGAGGGGGGGAACGTCCCGGCTTCGAGCCTGGCGGGGTGCGAGGTGGTCCCGGTCATCCCACCGGAAGCGCTCGCGGACTGGAAGTACGCGTCGGAGGCGACGTCGACTTACGGCTCGTGTAATTCTGTGGCGGCGGATGGTGCGGGCAACCTCATCATGACCCAGATGCCGGAGAATCTCAGGTCGATGGGGTTCACGGTGTTCCGTCCCGACGGAAGTCGCTTGTGGGACGGAGCCGTCTACGGTGTGAATACAATGCAGTTGACCAGTCAGTCTCGAGGCTTCCTGGGGCGCAGCTACCACCCCTTGGAGGACATCTCGTGGCTGACGTTCCTCGACAACGTCAATCAGCAGGTCGCCGTTCATTCAGAGCAGGTGACTGAAACGATGATGTGGCGCGCTGAGAATCCAGTGGGGGGGCTGCATGAGCTGCGTGCTGACAAGATCCTCCGGGCCTACAGCGACGTGGGGCAGCTTCGCTGGAGCACACCCCTGGCTCAGGTGCTGAGCGGTTACCCGACCGCAGTGGGGGTGAACACCGAGGGGCGCACCCTGGTGGTGTCTCTGACGCAGGCGGCCTCGGGGGCGACCACCATGGAGGGCGTCTGGGTGGACAGCTCGGGTCAGCCGGGGACTCCGTTCACGACCGTCATGCCTCAGAACCCGCCCATCTATGCGTTTTATTCACTGGTTCCCCTGGTGCAGGGGGGCTTGCTGCTGGGCATGGGGGGCTACTCCGACACGTCGTGGATCGCCTCCATCGGTTCCCTGCAGACTTCACTGGGGCCCGTGCCGGGCTGGCTTGCCGATTGGGAGGTGAGCCGGTTCGAACTGCTCCCGGGGAACAGGGGTTACATCCGGTGGGGTGTGGCGAACGAAGCCCCCTCGGGTTGCCAGCTCGAGGCGCGGCTCACGGCGCCCTCTGGCGAGTCCTGTGGCACGGTGCGCCTGCCGAGCATGGGGACGGGGGATTCCTGCGGCACGGTCAGCATGGGCCGTGACGGGACCGTCGTCGAGAACCTGCCTTCCATCTACGTCAGTGAAAGCAGCAGGCCGTATTCCATCTGCCGCGCCAGGTGGTGGCCCGCCTTGTTCCACTGAATCGGGCGGTCACGCTTCCTCGTCGGGACCCCGGAGAGACCAACCCAGAGGTGGTGGCGACGCGCGAAGTGCAGCCCGGGCCTGTTTGACCCGCTCGAGATGTGTTTCTGGCGTGTAGGCCGTCCAGGTCCCGAGCGCCATGGCCACCTCGACACGGTTGGCCTCATCGGCGCAATGGCACATCCCGGGCGCCTGGACTTGAACGACGCGTCAGGTCCGACGCCAGGGATTAGCGAAAGGACTCGAACGCCTCACCCACGGGCTCGTGAGGACGCGGTGGCCCAGGAGCGCGGTGAGCGTGGGGAACAGCACCTCCTCTGATGCCCAGATGCGCGAGCGCCGCAGGATGTCCCGCAGCTGTTCGTCCCGCTCCCGCAGCGCGACCAGGTCCCGCGCCGCGTCGAGCAGCCCCGGCGGGTTCCCACCGTTGTAGAGCAGGATGAGCGAGTCCGGGTCCAGGTGGTGGAGGTTGCGCACCAGGTCCAGGACGCAGTCGGGCCGCTCGTGGACCAGGCACGCGAAGATGTTCCGCATCGAGCCCCCTGCCGCGCGACGCGGCGCCGCACCGCCCATCACCTGACCCGCGGTCGCTGACGCCCGCGTCGCTCACTACTCGACGTGTCCTCCCTCAGGTCCGTGCGAATCCGGTGAGGGCGCGCGTGTGTGCTGTTGACGTCCGAGCGGGAGGCGGCCCGCCTCTCTGGACAGGTCCGCGCCCGCATCGTCCGTTACAGCTTACGAGTAGGGTCGTCGCCGAGGGGGGGCACGATGCTCGAGCTGCCCGGCTTGCAAGACGCTCGGAGAATCTACCGGGGCCACCGGTATGACGTGCTCCGTGCCTGGACCCCCGACGGCGGTGCTCGGGTGCTCAAGGTCGTCCGCGAAGGTCCGCTCGCGGAGAGCAGCGCTGGCATGCTGCGCCACGAGCACGTGATGCTGCGCGAGCTGTCCGCCGTCGACGGGGTGGTCAACGTCATCGCCCTCGAAGAGGTGTCGGGCCACCTGGCCCTCGTCCTCGAGGACGCCGGTCCCCAGGACTTGCGAGACCTGCTGCGACGGGGGCCGCTCGAGGTGGACGTCTTCCTGGAACTGGCCCTCGATGTGGCCACCACCCTCGGCGCCCTGCATCGGCGGCATGTCATCCACCGCGACCTCAACCCCGCCAACCTCGTCGTGGCGTCCAGCGGTCGCCGCCTGGTGATGATTGACTTCGACCTGGCCACCAGCGTGCAAGGCCTCGTGCGCAGCGCCGGTGTCCCGGGCGGCTTCGAGGGCACGCTGCGCTACATCGCTCCCGAGCAGACCGGCAGGATGGGCCGGCGCGTGGACCACCGCGCGGACCTGTATGCATTGGGCGCGACCTTCTACGAGATGCTCACGGGCGAGGCGCCCTTTCTCTCGGCCGACGCCGCGCAGCTCGTGCATGCGCTCCTGGCGCAGCCTCCCACTCCTCCCGTCGACAGGAACCCGGCGCTCCCGGGCCTCCTCTCCGATGTGGTGCTCCGCCTGCTCGCGAAGTCCCCCGAGGAGCGCTACCAGAGCGCCGAGGCCCTCGTCGCCGACCTGCGGGAAATCCAGCGGCGCTGGCGCGGTCCCGGAACGCCCATCTCCTTCGAGCTGGGCCGCCACGACCTCGCGCGCGAGCTGGGCCTGCCCGACAAGCTCTACGGCCGGGCGCGTGAACAAGCCCTCTTGGAGGCGGCCCTCGAGCGCGCACGAGCGGGCTCTCGCGAGTGGGTGCTGCTCGCTGGCGCCTCGGGGAGTGGAAAGTCGTCCCTGGCCAACGTCCTGCGGGAGCGCGTGGGCGCGGGACAATTCCTCACGGGCAGGTCTCCCGAGCTGCGAGGACAGACCCCCTATGCGTCGCTGATGGAGGCCGTGCGCGGGCTCGTGGTGAGTGTCCTCGAGCTGCCGCCCGAAGGCGTGGAGGCGTGGCGACTGCGGCTGCGGAAGTCTCTCGGGACACAGGGGCGCATGCTCACCGAGCTCGTCCCCGAGCTGGAGCGACTCATCGGTGAACAGCCCCCCGTCGTCGCGCTGGGCCCGCGCGAAGCCGGCAGTCGCTTCCTGTTGATGCTCCAGTCCTTCCTGCGAGACCTGGCCACGGCCGAGCACCCGCTGGTGCTCTTCCTCGACGACCTCCAGTGGGCGGACGCCGCCACGCTGGAGCTGCTCTCGCGATTGTCGACGGACTCGGAGCTGCACCATCTGCTGGTGCTCGGCGCCTGGCGCCCAGGCGAATGGGGCGCGACGCATCCCCTGGAGCGCTGGCGGACCGCGCTCTCCGCCGTGGGGGGCTCGCCGCTCCTGCTGGAGCTGGGGCCCTTGGACCTGCCCGCGTTGACGACGCTGTGCGCGGACGCGCTGAAGGGTGACGCCAAGGACGTCGAGCCGCTCGCCAGGCTCGTCCTGGAGAAGACCGCCGGCAATCCCTTCTCCGTGGGCCACTTCCTGCGGCACCTGCACCGCACCGGGCTGCTCACGTACGACCTGGAGTCGGGGACGTGGCACTGGGAGCTGGAGCGAATCGCGCAGGCCGAGGTCACCGACAACGTCGTGGAGCTGATGCTCGACGCCATCCGTCGACTGCCGGCGTCGACGCAGCGACTGCTGACGGTGGCCGCGTGCATGCGAGGGCAGGTGGACCTGTGGTTGCTGGCGCGCGTGGTGGAGGCACCCCTGGAGGACACGGCGGGAGCGCTCTGGAGCGCCCTTCGCGCGGGGCTCCTCGTGCCGGAGGGGCGTGGCCCGCGCTTCTCGTCCCAACAGCCGGCCGGCCTCATGACAGTGCATCAGGCCACGTATCGCTTCGCGCATGACCGTGTGAGGCACGCGGCGTACTCGCTCCTGTCGGAGGCCGAGCGGGCCGCCGTGCATCGCGCCATCGCCCGTCAGCTCTGGGCCGACGCACGGGGCGCGGAGAGCGAGCCTCGCGTATGCGAGGTGGTGGACCACTACCACCTGGGCGGCGACGTGGTGCGCGACTCGAACGAACGCACGTGGCTCGCCGAGCTCAACCTGCGCGCGGGACGCAAGGTGCGGGATTCCTCCGCCTTCGAGGCCGCGCTGGCGTACTTGATGCGCGCTCGCGCCCTGCTGCCCGAGGACGCCTGGGTGACTCGGACCGAGCAGATGCTCCAGCTCCACCGGGACGCGGCCGAGTGCGCGCAGCTCACCGGAGACCGTCTGTTGTCCGAGCGCCTCATCGACACGGCGATGGCGCACGCGCGCACGCCGCTGGAGAAGGTGGACCTCTACGTCCTGCGGATGAACGCGAGCATCTTCGCGAGGGACCACGAGTCCGCGCTCCGACACGCACGCGAGGGGCTCCGCTTGTTCGGCGTGGAGCTGCCGGAGGGCGATGCGACCGAGGCCTTCCGCGCGGAGCTGCCCCAGGTGGAGGCCCTGTGGAAGAGCCGCTCCGAGGAGGAGCTCCTGTCCGCGCCGCGCATGGACGCGGAGGCGGAGCTGGGCTGCATGCGCCTCTTGATGAACGCCGGCATCGCGGCCTGGTTCTCGGACCCGCCGATGTTCTCGTTCATCTACACGCGCATGGTGGGCCTCACGCTGCGCCACGGCAACTGCGTGTACTCCGCCTTCGCGTACGTGTGCTTCGGCCTCGTCTTCGGCGAGTCCCGGGGCGACTACGCCGCCGGCCACCCCTTCAGCCACCTGGGCATGGAGCTGAGCCGCCGCTTCGACGAGCCACGTGAGGAGTGCCGCGTGCTCGCCGCGTTCCTCTTCTACATGCGCCACTGGCGTGAGCCCCTGCGCTCCTCCATCCCGTTGCTGCGCCGGGGCATCTCCGCGGGGCTCGAGAGCGGTGAGCCGCAGTACGTCGCCTATCTGCTGGCCAGCCTCAGCTTCACGCGCTTGCGGATGGGCGCGGAGCTGGACCGCGTCCACGCGGAGAGCGAGTCGGCGGTCGCGTTCGACCAGAAGAGCGGACAGCGCGCCATGGCGGACATCCAGCTCGCGCTGCGTCAGGCCGTGCGCTGTCTCCAAGGGCGGACCCGCGAGCGCGCGGGGTACGACGACGCGACGTTCGACACGCGTGCGTTCCTCGAGAAGGCGCAGGGGGATCCGACCATCCTCGGTCAGTTCTTCATCCTCCGCCTCCAGACGTCCTATCTGCTCGGAGACCTGTCGGGCGCGCGGGAGATGCTCCGCGCCGCCGAGCCCCACCTGCGCTTCATGCCGTCGCTCTTCACCGTCACCGAGTACGCCTTCTTCGGCGCGCTGGTGCACGCGGCGGGGAGCGGCGCCCAGGCCTCGCTCGAGGAGCGTCGGGCCCTCGTCGAGGGAGCGTGGAACCAGTTCCATCACTGGGCGGCGAAGGGGCCGGAGAACTTCCGCCACCGCTACTTGTTGCTCAGCGCCGAGCGTGCCCGATTGGATGGCCGCTTCACCGACGCCGCGGAGCTCTTCGACGAGGCCATCGACCGCGCGCGGGAGGAGGGGCATCCCCACGACGAGGCGCTGGCGAACGTGCTCGCGGGGCGGCTGTACAGCGCGCTGGGCCGCAAGCGCGTGGCCTCGCTCTACCTGCGCGCGGCGCGGGAGGGCTTCGCCCGCTGGGGCGCGAAGGCCGTGGTGTCCGCGCTCCAGGAGGAGTTCCCCGACCTCCAGGTGCAGGAGTCCGGCCTGTGGGACCAGACGGTCACCCCCACGGGGGATGACTTCCGGGGCGCGTCGCTCGACCTGCTCAGCATCCTCAAGGCGGCGCAATCGCTGTCGGGCGAGGTCGCCCTGGAGCGGCTGCTCGAGAAGTTGATGGCGGTGTGCCTGGAGGTGGCGGGCGCGCAGCGCGGCGCGTTGGTGTTGGAGGAGCAGGGCGCGCTCGTGCTCACGGCCGTGGGCGGAGTGGGGGAGCCGCTCGCGCGGCCTCAGCTTCCCCTCGTGGGCTCGATGCTGGTGCCCGAGACGCTCCTGGCGCACGCCTTCCGCACCGGGGACGCGGTGGTGCTCGGAGACGCCGTGCACCAGGGCCACTTCGTGTCGGATGCGTACGTGGCGCGGCAGCGCGTGAAGTCCGCCCTGGTGGTGCCCATCCGCCGCCACGCGCGCACCATGGGCGTCCTGTATCTGGAGAACAACCTGGCCACCCACGCCTTCACCCCGGACCGGGTGCGCGTGCTCCAGCTGTTGTCGTCGCAGATGGCCATCTCGCTGGAGAACAGCCTCCTGTTCGAGGAGCGAAGGCGCGCGGAGGAGGCCGTGCGCTTCCTCGCCGAGAGCAGCGTGGTGCTGGCCGAGGCGCTGGACTTCGAGGCGACCCTGTCTCGACTCGCGCGCCTGTGCGTGTCCTCACTCGCCACCCTCTGCGCCATCGACGTGGTGGAGCCCTCGGGCGCCATCCGCCGGCTCTCCACCGCGCACGCCGACCCGGGGCACGAGCGCGTCGCCCGAGACCTGCAGTCGTTCTACACACCCGACTGGGACTCGTCCCAGCCGGCCATCGCCGTGCTGAGGAGCCGCGAGCCCTTGCTCATCCCCGTCGTCACCGAGGAGGTCCTGGAGCGGCTGTGCCGGGATGAGGCTCACATCACGCTCGTCCGCGCGCTGAAGGCCCGCTCCTTCCTCGCGGTGCCGCTCATCGCCCGGGGACGGATGCTGGGCGTCATCTCGCTGGTGTCCTCGGTGCCGGGCAAACGCTACGGACCCTCGGACGTGGAGCTCGCGCAGGACCTGGCGCGCCGCGCGGCCATCGCCCTGGACAACGCGCGGCTGTACCACGAGTCCCAGGACGCCATCCGCCTGCGCGACGAGTTCCTCTCCATCGCCGCGCACGAGCTCTACACCCCCATCACCGCGCTCCAGCTCTCCGTGCAGGGACTCGCCCGGAGCGAGGTGCCCACGCGCGACGCCGTCCAGCGCGTCTCCAAGACGACCCAGGCCCAGACGCGGCGACTGGCGCACCTGGTCGACGAGCTGCTCGACGTCTCCCGAATCCAGACGGGCCGCCTCCACCTGACGCTGGAGGAGGTGGACCTGGCCTCCGTGGTGCGCGACGTGGCGGAGGGCATGCGCGACGCCATCCAGCGCTCCCAATCACGCATCTGCCTGGACCTGGCGTCCGGCTGCATCGGCCGGTGGGACCGCGTCCGCCTGGAGCAGGTGGTGACGAATCTCTTGTCCAACGCCCTCAAGTTCGGCAGCGGCAGCCCCATCGAGGTGCGATTGGCGCACGCTCAGGGACACGTCCAGCTGGACGTCATCGACCAGGGCATCGGCATCCCCGCCGAGCGATTGCCTCACATCTTCGGCCGCTTCGAGCGCGCCGTGTCGTCACGCGAATACGGGGGCCTGGGCCTGGGCCTGTTCATCGTCCGCGAAATCGTCGTGGCGCTCGGCGGACAGGTCCGCGCACAGAGCATCCAGGGCGAGGGCGCCCGCTTCACCGTCGAGCTGCCGAGCGAGGGGCCCGCGGACCTCCGCGCCAGCAATCCCTGACGCCCTCAGTCGTGCGTGCCGATGTGCTGGTCGCCGTGCCGCTCGCAGACCCAGTGGAACGCGCATGAGCACGCCACCGCGCGGGCGCTGGAGCAGCACCGCCCACCGAAGTGCTCGGGCAGGGGGAGGTCGTCGTCCTCGGGCGGGTCCGGCAACAACCGGGGCGCGCCGCGTCCCGACTCCGCGGGGAACTCGTCGCAGCACCCTCGTGTCATGCATCGCGGGCACAGGGACAACTCACAGTTGGCGCACCAGTCGAAGATTTCACCGGAGCCACCACGTCGCTCACATCCACCACAGGTGTCGAACAAGGCCACCTCCAGGCTTGACGTGAAGCAGGGTAGGGCGGGGGTCTGACAGGCCATGGCTCCGGGGGCAGGTCCCAGCCCTGGGCGCGCCGCGTCCTGCAAGTGTCATTTCGGGCTCTGTCGGAGGGTGGATCCTTCCATCGGTGAACGGCGGACGCGGACTCTGTGACGCACTGAACGGTTGCGCCGGATGCGTGGGACGCACATGGAAGAAGCTGGAGGTCGGGCCGGTCACATCCGCGGGAAGGAGCAAACCAGTCATGAGAAAGGACAGGCGGATCATCGGCGTGTTCGGTTCGGGGCGGCAGGAACACCTGGAGCGTGTCATTCCGTTGGCGCGGTGGATCGCCGAGGCGGGGTTCGACCTGCTCACCGGCGCGGGCAGCGGCGTCATGCGCGCGGCGGCGGACGCGTTCGTCCAGGTGGTGGGACGGCGGGGCATCTCCATCGGCATCGTCCCCGGCACGGTGAAGGACGGCGAATACGTCCCGCGCCAGGGCTACCCCAACCCGGGCGTGGAGCTGGCCATCTACACCCACCTGCCCCTGAGCGGAGAGCAGGGTACGGATCCACTCAGCCGCAACCACATCAACGTCCTGACCCCCCACGCGCTCGTGGCCCTGCCCGGAGGCGCCGGCACCGCCGCCGAGGCCGTGCTGTGCGCCCGCTACGGCAAGCCCATCATCCTCTTCGGCCCCCACGACGCCTTCCGCCGCTTCCCCTCCGGCCTGGAGCGCACCGACTCCCTGGAGCGCGTGGCCGAATTCCTCCGCGCCGCAGTCCTCGAGCCCGCTCGCTCTCCTGCCCCCTGAGCTTGGAAACCCAGGAATCCTCGTGCGCTTCGAGGGTGCTCGAAGCCGGGTGAAAACCGACTAGGATGGGGAGCCGGGGGCACTGTCGCTCCACGCAGAAGACTCGGTTTGCGCGTCGTTCCTCGTGCGTCGACATGATCAGTGCCGAATACCCACTCGCAAGCTGGTTCCTGGCCGTCTCGACGACGTTCTTCCTGTTGGTGTTCGCCCTGCCGCTCCTCCTGATGCCGCTGCGTTGGTCGCGTTGGTTCGGCTGGGCGCCGATGCAGGGGAACACGGACCTGACGGTGTACTTCGGCCGGTGCCTGGGGGGCGTGGCGCTGGCCATCATCCTCACGGTGGTGCGCTACATCCCGGACCCGCGCAGCCAGCCGGCGCTCTTCGAGCTCATCGGTTGGGTGTGCGCGGCCATGGTGGTGGTGCACGCGTGGGGCGCGTTGAGGAAGGCGCAGCCGTTGTCGGAGACGCTCGAGACGTTCCTCTACGCCGGCGTGGGCGTGGCGGCGATGTGGATTCGCTTCAGGACGTTGGGCTGAGGGCGCCAGCATGTCGTCGGCCGACATCGACCTGGTCCTCTCCTCGCTCCGGCCCTACATCCCCGGCGCGCTGATTCGCAGGCTGGAGGACACGGAGGCGCACGCGCTGCCGCCGGTGGAGTCCGTGCGCGGCGCCATCCTGGTGCTGGACATCGCGGGCTTCACGCCCATCGTCGTGCGCCTCAGTGGTGAAGGGCCGCGCGGCATCGACGCGCTCCAGCGCCTCTTGCGCGGCTACTACACGGAGATGATCGACGTCGTGAAGGCGCACGGCGGCGACATCTACCAGTTCGCCGGCGACTCCATCCTCGCGTGCTTCGAGCCCGCGGCCGACGAGGGCGACGCGGAGGCGGTGGCGCGCGCGGCCCGGTGCGCGCTGGACGTGCAGCGAAGGCTCGCGCCCTTCTCGCGGCTGGAGCTGTTGGGGCAGCGCTTCGGCGTGTCGTCGCGCATCGGCATCGGCGTGGGCGAGTCGCACCGCATCGTCCTGGGGACGACGGGCATGTGGATGCACCCGGCGCTCGTCGGCCGCCCGCTGGAGCAGGCGGTGGCCGCGGAGAAGCGGGCCCGGGTGGGCGAGGTGCTGCTGAGCCCCGAGGCCTGGGCGCTCCTGCCGGACCTGGCGCGCGTGGGGGAGGAGTGCGACGGCGCCTATCGCCTGGAGCCCTCGGTGCCGCTGGAGGCCCGGCCCCCGCCGGTGTTCGCCGCGCCGGGGGGCGAGGAGCTGGTGGGCCGCTGCGCGCTGCTCCTGCACCCGGTGCTCTTCACGCGCATCACCACCGCGCACCAGGAGATGGGCGGCGACTTCCGCGAGCTCACCTGCTTCTTCCTGCGCTTCAAGACGGACCACGGCCCGTCCGAGGTGGAGGCCTTCACCCGCGAGCTGAACGCCTTCTACGAGTACGTCCAGCGCGAGAGCGCGCACCACGGCGGCGTGCTCCTGATGACGGACTTCACGGACAAGGGCAATGTGCTCTACGTCCTGTTCGGCGCGCCCACCGCCCAGCAGAACAAGGAGGTGCTGGCCAGCCGCCTCGCGTGCAAGCTGGTGCGCGAGCGCGAGTCCTATCCCTACGTGCGCGAGCTGCAGATTGGCATCGCCACGGGGCACGCGTACTTCGGCGACATGGGCTCGCCCTGGCGCAAGGGTTACTCGGCGCTGGGCGAGGTGGTGAACCTGGCCGCGCGGCTGATGACGTACGCGGACGGGGTGGGCATCCACATCGACGCGCAGACGGAGCGCAAGCTGCAGCAGGGCGGCTTCGCCACGGAGTTCGTCGAGGACGCCACGCTCAAGGGCGTCACCCGCGCGGTGCCCGTCTTCCGGCTCAAGGGCGAGGTGCGCCGCAGCCTCTTCGTGAAGGGCCGGGGCGGCATCGTCGGCCGGCGGCGTGAGCTGGGGCAGCTGCAGACCGCGGTGGAGGAGTCCCTCCACGGCGAGGGGCGGCTGTGCGTGGTGTCCGGCGAGGCGGGCATCGGCAAGTCGCGCCTGGGCGCACGGGTGGTGGAGGAGGCTGAGTCGCGCGGCGCGCGCAGCCTGTACGGCATCTGCTACTCGTACGAGATGTTCACGCCCTTCTTCCCGTGGAAGGAGGTGCTGGTGCAGCTGTTCGCCCTGCACGAGGGCGATGACGTGGACGCGCAGCTGCTCCGGGTGCGTCAGGGGCTCGACAGCCTGGAGGACGTGGGGCCGGAGTGGACGCCGGTGATGGCGCGAATCCTCGGCCTGAGCGTGGAGGAGGACGCGACCACCTCGGGACTGGACGCGCGCCACAAGAACCAGAAGGTCTTCCACATCATCTTCCAGCTCCTGGAGAAGCACGCGCGCAAGACGCCGCTCCTGCTCTTCTTCGAGGACCTGCACTGGGCCGACAACATCTCCGTCGACCTCATCGAGTACGTGGCCGCGCGGCTCGGGCCCCTGCGCCTGACGCTGCTCGTGACGATGCGGCCCGGAGAGCAGCTGCGCGCCGTGGAGCATCTGCCGTACCTGCGCAAGCTCGACGTCTCCAGCCTGGACGACGAGGACACGCGGGCGCTCTTGCGCGTGCACCTGCGCATGGAGCCGCCGGACACCGCGCTGGAGGACCTGCTGCTCTCCAAGGTGCAGGGCAACCCGTTCTTCGCGGAGTCCATCGTCCAGGGCCTGGTGGAGGGGGGCTATCTGGGCCCGGTGTCGCCGGGCGCGGCGCGGCGCGAGCTCAAGCGGAGCCTGCAGACGCTGGTGCTGCCGGACTCCATCCAGGACGTGGTGCTCGGCCGCATCGACCTGCTCAGCGAGACGGAGAAGCTGGTGGTGAAGGTGGCGTCCGTCATCGGCCGCATCTTCACGCTCGACGCCGTGGCGGCGCTGGCCCCGGGCTCGGTGCCGCGTCAGCGCATCCGCGAGGCCATCGACACGCTGACGCACCTGGGGCTCATCCTCCTGGAGGTGGAGGAGCCCTTCACGTGCATCTTCAAGCACATCGTCATCCGCGACGCCGCGTACAACACGCTGATGGTGTCCTCGCGCGAGGATTTGCACCGGCGCCTGGCGCTGTTCCTGGAGGCGCGCGCGGGGGAGAACACCGCGCCTTCCGCGGGCATCCTGGCCTTCCACTTCCTCGCCGGGAACGACGAGGTGAAGGGCCTGGAGTACACGCTGATGGCGGCGCGGGGCGCGCGCTCGCAGTACGCCAACGACGACGCCGTCCACCACTACAACAAGGCCATCGAAATCCTCGCCCTCACCCAGGCGCTGGACCCGGACGAGGTGCTGCTCAAGACGCGCCGGGTGATGCAGGAGCTGGCGGAGACGCTGCTGCAGGCGGGCAACTACGCGGGCGCCATCCACATGTTCGAGCAGTGTCTGGCGGACGAGGACCAGGACCCTCGCCGCGCGGAGCTGCACCTGGGCCTGGGCCGCGCCCACCAGGAGAAGGGCGAGTCCAAGCGCGCCATCCAGGAGCTCGAGCGCGCCATGGACCTGATGGGGCGCCCCATGCCGCGCACCCTGTTCTCGCTGGCGCTGCGCACGCTGCTGGCCTTCGGGCTGCACCTGCTCTACGGCCTGTTCCCCTTCCTCGCGCGGCCGTTGGGGCCTCGGCTGCCCGTGTACCTCAAGCAGCTGTCCACGCTCGTCTCGCTCATCAAGATCTACTACTTCAAGGACCTCGCGAAGCTCACGTGGGCGACCATGGTGGCCACCATCATGGCGGAGCGCTCGAAGGGGGAGCGGGGCTTGAGCCTCGCGAGCAGCTACTACGGCTCGCTGTTGTTCGGCTCGGGCTTCCTCGGCCTGTCGAGGCGCTGGTGTCAGCGGGCGCTGAGCTACGCGCGGCAGGCAAGGGACCCTTCGGCGGAGGGCATCGCCCTGTCGCGCCTGGCGACGTTGTCCATCTTCAGCAACAAGCAGGCGGAGGCCACGCAGTACGCCGAGCAGTCCATGGCGCTCTTGCGCCAGGTGCGCGACATGTGGGAGGTGCAGACGGGGCTGATGATGCTGGGCTCCAGCCAGTTCCTCGCCTCGCGCTTCGAGGGCGCCGAGGCCGCGTACGTCGAGATGGGGAAGATGGGCGAGGAGCTGCACGCGCTCATGCACCAGGGGTGGGCGCACTCGTGGGTGCCCATGTGCCGCTACCTGCGCGGCGAGGGCGACGTGGGCGAGCTGTGCGCGGAGCTGGAGCAGGGGCTGCGCATCAGCATCGAGGTGCAGGACCTGGCCAACCAGTGCGCCAGCCTCAACCACCTGGTCAACGTGACGGTGCGCGAGCACCAGGTGGAGGAGGCGGGGCTGATGGCGGTGCGCGCGGACGAGGCGCTGTGGCGCTACCACGTGCTGGTGCCGTTCCTCCAGATTGGCCTCGTGGACGCGGCGGAGGGCGCGCTGTTCGCGCTGGAGCAGGGCGCGCAGGCGGTGCCGCGCGAGACGCTGTGGGCCATCGTCCGCCGCTGCCTGTTCAAGGCGCGGCTGCTCGGGTGGCGCTATCCGTACATGAAGGGCCCGGCCTTGCGCGTGTCGGCGCGCGCGCTGGCGCTGAAGAAGGGCGGCGCCGCGGCCGAGTCGATGTTCCTGCGCGCCATCAAGATTCTCGAGGACACGCCGAACCGGTGGGAGACGGGCGTGGCGTACCACGACGCGGCGGTGGCGCTGCCGCACCGTCGCGCCGAGTTCCTGGCCCGGGCGCGCGCCATCTTCGAGTCCATCGACGCGAAGGCGGAGCTGCGCCGGTTGGACCGGCTGGAGGTGGAGCTGGGGTTGGTGCCCGTGGTGGAGGCGTTACCTCCGGCGGGTGAGCGTCAGGTGAGCTGCTGAGGCTTCAGGCCCAGCGCCGCCATCTGTCGTGTGTCCCAGTCCTCCAGCGCGTCGAGCCCCGCGATGTAGCGGCGGGCGGGGTTCTTCAGCGGGTTGCGGATGCTGAGGATTTCCGGCCCGGAGAAGGTGATGACCTGCTTGTAGCGGGGCAGGTTGCTCAAGGTCAGCTTGGACCAGTAGTGCCGCGCGAGGTTGGGCAGGCTGCCCAGCTGGCCGCAGAGCCGGTGGAAGTGCTCGATGACCTCGGAGGGGTGCAGGTTCTTCGGCCGGTGGCACAGGGTGTAGCCGTCGTAGTCGCGGCTGAGGGTGCCCGGCAGCAGGCGGTTCTCCGCCTGGAGCTCGCGGAAGAAGGGCGTCTCCGGATAGGGGCAGACGATGCCGAGGAAGGTGACGGAGAAGTAGCCCAGGTCCGAGAGGTACATGGGCAGCTTCTCCAGGTACTCGTTGGTGTCTCCGTCCGAGCCGACGATGAGGCCGAAGGACAGGAGGATTCCGGAGGAGAAGACGCGGCGGATGACGGCGTCCACTTCGGAGAGCGTGTTCTGCCCCTTGTTCATCGCCTTGATGGACTCGGGGTTGAGCGACTCCAGGCCGGTGTAGACGTAGCGGCAGCCCGCCTTCGCCATCAGCTTCACCAGCGATTCGTCCTTGAGGACGTTGAAGGTGAGCGCGCAGCCCCAGGTCTTCTTCAGGGGGATGAGCGCCTCGCACAGCTCGCGCAGGTACTTGGGGGAGCCGCCCAGGTTGTTGTCCAGGAAGATGAAGGCGTCCTTCATCAGCCCCAGGTAGTTGGGGTTCCAGCGCATGCGCGTCTGGATTTCGTCGACGACCTGGGCGACGGGGCGGTAGCGGTAGCGCTCGTGGCCGGTGAGGACGCAGAAGTTGCAGCGGAACGGGCAGCCTCGCGACGCCTCGATGCCGGGCAGGCGGACCTTGTTGTGCTCGAAGTCGATGAGCTCGTAGCGGTACGGGCGGATGGCGGTGGGGCCGGAGGAGGGCAGGGCGTAGCGCTTCTGGAGCCGGCCCTGCTCGAAGTCCGCGATGAGCGCGGGGACGTTGGACTCGGGCTCGCCGGTGATGACGGCGTCGAAGTGCGCCTGCGCGTCGTCGGGGAAGTGGTTGGCGTGCCGGCCTCCCGCGACGGTGGTCATCCCGCGTTGGCGGAAGAGCGTGGAGAGCACCTTGGTGTGCTCGTAGTAGGAGTGCAGGTACGAGAAGAAGACCAGGTCCCAGTGACGGTCCAGGGGGAGGTCCATCTCCTTCTCGTTGAAGATCTCCACCTGGGCATGCTCGGGGCACAGGCCGGCGATGAGCTCCGGCACGGCCGACTGCATGATGGAGGGTTCCTTGATGCGCAGACGGGTGGGATGCGTGTACGTGGAGATGACGGCGATCCGCATGCGGGGCTGAGGCTCCTGGAAGAAGCGGACGCGCGTGAGGAGCCGCCAGCCGGCGGTCGGGTCTCCCCCTCACGAGACCGTGTTTCCAGAATCCCTCTGGGAAGGCGGCTTGGCAAAATGCCAGCGGAAGTATCGTCACTCGCCACGGGTGTCCGTCGTGACAACCATCAGCACGTGCCGGCAGGCCTTGGAATAGGCAAGTTCACGGAGGTGGATCCGCGTCTCGGGAGCTTGGTCGAAATGGGGGCGCACCACGTCCGCCGATTGCCGGAAAGCGCTCATGGGTCCCCCTCAAATGCCCACGGCCGCGGCGCCATCGGGCTCCCAGCTCCCCGCGCATCGGGGTGCGGCGTCGACGATGCGCAGGCCGAAAGGAAGAGGAGGCGTGCGACGCCAGCGCGCAACCGCATGATTCCAACCCATCCAGGGGGCTGCTCGGCACAGCGCATGGAATCGGAGGATGCCCGGACGCGCACTGATGACGAGCCCCTCTTCCGCGTGCAGCGCAAGACGTGCTGTGTGCGCCACTGTGATCCGCTGGGATGGCGTGAGGGGCGTTCTTGAGCGTCACGAGAGCAAGTCGCCGGGGTGTCCGAGTGGACGGGCCTTGCTTGGCTTTACGGTCGCTCTTACCGCGGGACTCGCGGCAGTGGGCACGCGGCACGTCTCTCGGAGAGACACGAGCTGCTTCGCGGTTCCGGTTGCCCGGAGATTGCTACCTTAGGACCGTTAGTAGGGCTTGGTTGCGTGTCGGACCCGTACGGCCAGACACCCCGGCGACGAAGATTCTCACCGCCTGTGCTCGTGGTGACGCGCGGTGGACGCTGCCTCGGCGACGAGCCTGACAGCTCCCTTGATTTGCGTAGGATGGCTGTGTCGGTCGTGACCCGCTCACCCGACATCCCCCTCGATTCGCATCAACGAGCTCCCCCATGCCCGTGACCTCCTGGAACATCGACCCCGCGCATTCCTCCGTGCTCTTCATCGCCCGCCACATGGTGGTGGCGCGCGTGCACGGCCGCTTCGAGCGCGTCTCCGGCTCGCTGCGCGTGGACCCCGAGCAGCCCACGCGGGGCGAGGTCGAGGTCTCCGCGGACACGGCCAGCATCTACACCGGCACGCCGGAGCGCGACGCGCACCTGCGCTCGCCGGACTTCCTCGACGCGGAGGCCGCGCCCAAGCTCACCTTCCGCAGCACCCACGTGGAGCCCACCGGCGGCGCGGGCTTCCGCCTGTCCGGCGAGCTGTCCATCCGCAACGTCACCCAGCCCGTCGTCTTCGAGGCGCGCCACACCGCGACGTCGAAGGACCCGTGGGGCAGCACGCGCCTCATCTACACGGCGCGCGCCACCCTCAACCGCTCCGATTACGGCATCCGCTGGAACAAGACGCTCGACAACGGCGGGTGGCTCGTCGGCGAGAAGGTCGACATCGAGCTCGACATCCAGGCCATCCCCGCCGCGAGCTGAGCGTCAGGGCCCGGGCATGAAGTCGGCCTTCACGGCCGCGTGGTCCGAGCCGCCGTAACCGCTGCCCTCCCGGACCGCGCGGAACGAGCCCGGCACGTACGTGCCGGCCGCGTTGTTGGCCACGAACAGGTGGTCGATGGCCTGCTTGCGACCGGAGTAGTTGTACGTCCACGTCTGGTCGTCCGGCCGGTCCTTCGCCACGCGCTTGAGCATCCCGTCCTGCTCCAGCGCGTCGATGGGCGCCGAGCCCGGCGTGTCGTTGAGGTCCCCGCCCATCACCACCAGCGCCCGGGGCGCGCGCGCCGCCGCCTGCGTGACGATGTCCCGGGCGGCGTTGGCCTCCGCGTAGCGGCGGCCCGGGTCGTCATTCGACTTCGCCTTGAAGTGCGCCGCGAAGACGATGACCTCCTTGCCGTTCACGTCCAGGTGCACCTCCAGGAACTCGCGCGCGAAGCGCGTGGACGAGCCATCCGGCCGCGTCAGCGCGCGGTGCCGGTGCGTCACGACCGAGGTGATGGGGAACGCGGACAGCACGCCCACGTCCACGCTGGCCGGCTCGTGAATCTCGCCCAGCACCGCGTGCGGGAACTCCGGCAGCCGCGCCTGGAGCGCGTCCAGCCCCACCTGCGTCTCCACCTCCGCCAGCAGCACCACGTCCGCGTCCAGCAGGGTGATGGCGCTGGAGAGCCGGGCCACCTGCGCGTCGAACTCGTCGCGCGTGGGCAGCTCCTCGTACTCCGAGCCCCCGCACCGCCCCGAGTCGCAGACGGTGTCGAACAGACGATGGACGTTGTACGCCGCGATGCGCACGCTGCCCTCGGGGCGGATGGCCTCCCCGTCGCCGTTGCCGCACGGTCCCGAGGGACACTCGGCGCCCGGGAGGTCCGGAGGCGGGCGTCCATCGCAGCCGAGCAGTCCGACGAACAACCCCCACACCAGCCGCGAGCGGAGGAGGGAAGGACCCAACGCCCCGACGAACGCCAGGGGCCGTGCACCACGAGTGGACAGGTGAGGCATGCGGCCGTGCACACTATCACCGCATGCCCGCGCGGACGCTGTCCGTGCACGATTGCACTCGTGACGCGAGCTGCTAGTTTGCCGCGTCACGCGAGGTGTGGGACGGCTTTCGCGAGGCGTTCCAGGAACCCGCGTGCCTGCCCGGTCCCCGGGTGGGCGGGCTCACAGGGCAGCACGCGCCACGAAGCGGCACGGGGTGGAACCGGACCTCTGTCGTGCGGAGTGGAGCGCGAGACGTCAGGTTGTGGAAGTGGAAGGAGGCGCGGACATGGTCTGGGAAATCCTCATCGGCGCGGCGGTGATGACGCTCGTCACGGTGCTCTTCACGGGGCCGGGGATGTGGAGCTCCACCTGGGGCTGGAAGGACAACAAGCAGAAGGGCAAGGAGCCCTCCAAGCCGGACGTGTAGGCGACCGCCCGCGTCAGGGCCCGCTGCCCCGCATGCCCAGGCGCTGACGGACCGAATCCACCCGCGCGTCCAGCTCGGCGCGCTGCGCCTCGTCGAGCATCGCGCGGCCCTGACCCACGCCGCCCTGGTGGATGAAGGTGCCCCGCGCGAGCGCCGCGGCCCGGGGGCCCAGGTTGTCGAAGCGCTGGGTGTGCTGCTTCATGTAGGCGATGCCGCAGTGCTCCAGGATGTCGCCCATCCGGGACTCGTCGATGGGCAGCCCGCAGAAGGCGGCCACGCGCCGCACGCCTCCCTCCAGGTCCTGGACCAGGTCCTCGTAGCGCACGTGGAGCACGTTGGTGTCCTCGCGGCGCGGCCACCAGGACTCCAGATGCGTGAGCCACGGGTCATCCAGGTCCATCACCACGCGGAAGAAGCGGTTGAAGTCGAGCGGCGTGTCCTCCACCAGGTAGTGGTGGTGGAAGAGCGACTTGAGCGAGTCGGCCGCGTTGCGCGTGACGTACAGGATGCGGCTGTCCCGGGGCGGCTTGAGCTGGTGGTGGGGCAGGTGCGTCTTGATGATGCGCGGCGACGGCAGCCCGTCCAGCAGCGCCTCCGCCTTCGCGTCGCGGACGAGCTGCTCTAGGAAGGGCGAGACCTGGTTGATGTGCTCGAACTCACCGCGCCCCTGCGTGACGAGCTGGTGGACGATCATCTGCATCCACGTCGTTCCCGCCTTCGGGCTGGTGACGATGTAGATGTCGCCCGGCCTGGGCTTGAGCCACGTGTGGCGAAGGCGCACCCAGCGCAGCCGCTCGGCGGCCCCGGCGAGCACCCCGGACAGTCGGCTCAGCCCGATGATGCTCTGACGCAGCAGGAAGCGAAGCCACGGACGGCGGGGGCGCGCGGATGGGGCGAGGGCCGACATGGGGCGGCCACTATGCCCAATCGCGGCGACACAACCAATGCAGGAAACGCGTGGAAATCTGGAGTCGGCGCGTTTCAGACGAAGGGCTATTCGCAGACACCCGGACAGTCCGCGCCGCCCGCGCCGGGAGTGCAGGAGTCGGTGGGGTCGTCGACGCAGCGCGCATCCTCGCCGGAGGCCACGCAGCCTCCCAGGAAGCCGCCGCAGCACTCGACGTAGCCCGTGGGGATGTCGCAGCTGGACGCGTAGGACGTGCAGTCGCCCGTCGAGGAGCGCGCGAAGACGGTGCGCTCGACGCAGGGTTCCCGCTTCACGGCGTCCGAACCACATGCGCCCCACAGCAGCGCGCCCAGCAGCCATCCTGACGTCGCGAGCCTGTTCATGGTCGCCATCCTGACAGCCTGGCGCGCGTGGCGTGGGGTGAATCCGTGGCGTCTGTCATCGCCCCGACGGCACGCGGGCAACCAACCAGGCAGGACACGCGCGCGCCTCAATCCAGCCATCCCGTGACGTCACCCGGGCATGTCAGAGGTGGGGTGTATGGATGATGCGTCATGGACTTCACGACGCTCGAGACCTTGCGTCTGAAACACCCCGGCTGGCGGTTGCTCGTCGCGGACCACGCGCCGCTCATCGTCGGCTTCCTGCATCGGGTGTTCGTCGCATCCAACGCACGCGCCATCGCCCAGCGGGAGCTGGTGCTGCGGCTGGAGGACCACCTGCACGCCCTGCGCGAGCAGCGGGGCGCGGCCGCGTTCCCGCGTGGCGCCAGCGCCTATCTCGATGAGTGGGCGGCCGACGGCACCGGCTGGCTGCGCAAGTTCTATCCACCGGAGATGGACGAGCCACACTTCGATTTGACGCCCGCGGCGGAGCGCGCCATCCGGTGGCTGGTCCAGCTCACCGAGCAGCCCTTCGTGGGGACCGAGTCGCGACTGCTCACCGTCTTCCACCTGCTCCAGGAGATGACCGAGGGCACCGAGCTGGACCCGAAGGCGCGGCTCGCGGAGCTGGAGCGGCGCAAGGCGGACCTCGAGGAGGAGATGGCCCGCGTGCGCGAAGGCCACCTGGAGCTGATGGATGAGTCCGCGCTCAAGGACCGCTTCCAGCAGATGTCCGATACCGCGCGCGGTCTGATGTCCGACTTCCGCGCGCTGGAGGACGGCTTCCACGCGTTGGACCGGCGGGTGCGCGAGCGCATCGCCACGTGGGAGGGGACCCGCGGCGAGCTGTTGGAGACGGTGCTGGGGGAGCGCGACGCCATCAACGGCTCGGACCAGGGGCGCAGCTTCCGCGCGTTCTGGGACTTCCTCATGTCGCCCGAGCGCAAGGAGGCGCTCACCCGGAACCTGGAGCGCGTGCTGTCGCATCCGGCGATTCAATCCCTCCAGCCGGACGCGCGTCTGCCGCGCATCCACTTCGACTGGCTGGAGGCCGGTGAGCACACCCAGCGCACCGTGGCGCGACTGTCCGGACAGCTGCGCCGCTTCCTGGATGACCGCGTGTGGTTGGAGAACCGCCGCATCCTCCAGGTGCTGCGCGGAATCGAACGCAGCGCGCTGGCGGTGCGCTCGCGTCCTCCGGGCGAGGGCTTCATGTCGGTGGAGGAGCTGGCGCCCACGCTGGAGCTCCCCCTGGAGCGGCCCTTGTATGGGCCTCCCGCCCGGGCGCGGATGGCGGACGAGGAGGTGAAGGAGGCGACCGACGACGTGCCGTCCGAGGCGCTGTTCAACCTCGCGTTCATCGACAAGGCGCGGCTGCGGCTCAACGTGCGTGAGGCGCTGCAGGCGCGCGAGCAGGTCTCCCTCGCGGAGCTGGTGCGCGAGCATCCACTCCAGCACGGGCTGGCCGAGCTCGTCACGTACCTGAGCCTCGCGTCGGAGGACCGGAAGGCCTCGGTCGACGACGCGCGCACGCAGGAACTCTTCTGGACCGATGCGAGCGGCGCCGCCCGCCGCGCCACCCTTCCCCTGGTGCTCTTCCTCCGATGATGACCCACGCGATTCGTACCGCGGATGCCGCTGACACCCTGTCCCTCGTGCTCGTCTCGCTCCTGAAGGGCGCGGTGTATCGCGAGGAGCACGCGGGGGTGTGGCAGGCCCTGCTCCAGCTCCAACCGAAGGTGCGCGAGCAGCTGGCCGTGCTGGGCCTGAAGCTCGTGCTCGACGAGCCGGAGGGCTACGCGTTCCTGCGCCAGCGCTCGGAGTCGGAGGGTGGCGTGGAGCTGCCCCGGCTCGTGGCGCGAAGGCAGCTGGGCTACGGCCTGAGCCTGCTGCTCGCGCTGTTGCGCAAGAAGCTGGCGGACGTGGACGCGGCGGCGGGGGGCACGCGGCTGGTGCTGCGGCGGCACGAGGTGCACGAGCTGGTGCGGCTGTTCCTGCCGGAGGGCACCAACGAGGTGCGCTGGGCGGAGCGGGTGAATCAGGACCTGGAGCGCGCGGTGGGCATGGGCTTCGTGCGCCGGCTGGGCGAGGAGGAGGACACCTTCGAGGTGCGCCGCATCCTCAAGGCGTTCATCGACGCGCAGTGGTTGGAGGACTTCGAACGGCGGCTCGAGGCGTACCGCGTCCGGCTCGTCGAGGAACAAGGAGGCACGGAATGAGCACGGTGCGACCCCTCACCCAGGCGGACCTGCTGGACATCGGCGCGCCCAACGAGCGCGCGGGGTTCCGGCTCCACCGGTTCGAGGTCTACAACTGGGGCACCTTCCACCAGCATGTCTGGCATCTGGACCTGCATGGGGAGAGTGGACTGCTGACGGGCGACATCGGCTCGGGCAAGTCGACGCTGGTGGACGGGCTGGTGACGCTCTTCGTCCCGCCGCAGAAGCTGGCCTACAACAAGGCGGCGGGCGCGGAGGCGAAGGAGCGCAACCTGCGCTCGTACGTGCGCGGCCAATACAAGTCCGAGCGCGGCGACGCGGGGCAGGTCGCGCGGCCCGTCTACCTGCGTGACGCGCCGACGTACTCGGTGCTGCTGGCGCACTTCCACAACGAGGGCTACGGGCAGGACGTCACGCTCGTGCAGGTGATGTGGATGCGGGAGCCGGAGGGACAGCCGGTGCGGCTCTACGTCGTGGCGGATGGGAAGCTCTCCATCGCCGAGCACTTCTCGCGCTGCGGCTCGGACCTGAACGCGCTGAAGAAGCGCCTCAAGTCGCTCGCCCGCGAGGTGCACGAGACCTTCCCGCCGTATCAGGCCGCGTTCCGGCGGCGCTTCGGGCTGGAGAACGAGCAGGCGCTGGACCTGTTCCTCCAGACGGTGTCGATGAAGTCGGTGGGCAACCTCACGGACTTCGTGCGCCACCACATGCTGCCGCCCTTCGACGTGGAGACGCGGCTGTCGGCGCTCATCGGCCACTTCGACGACTTGCACCGCGCGCACGAGGCCGTGCTCCAGGCGAAGCGGCGGGTGAGCCGCCTGGAGCCGCTGGTGGCGGACCACGAGCGTCATGCGGTCCTTTCGCGGGAGCTCGAAGCGCTCCGGCTGTGCCGGGAGGCGCTCCGGCCCTGGTTCTCCGAGCAGAAGGCGCGGCTGTTCGAGGAGCGGCTCACCCGCGTGCGCGACGAGCGCGAGAAGCTGCGCGTGGAGGCGGAGCAGCTTCGCGAGCAGCGTGAGCGGCAGGGTACGGAGCGCGATGGCCTTCGTCAGGCCATCTCCGCCAACGGTGGAGACCGGCTGGAGACGGAGAAGGCGGAGCTGACGCAGCGGCGGCGCGAGCGGGACGAGCGCGCGCTGAAGTCGGACCGCTACGCGCGGATGGCCCAGTCGGTGGGCTTGCCCGCCGCCACGGACCTGGACCTCTTCCTGTCCAACACGCGCGCCATCCAGCTCCAACGCGAGGTGGCGGCGAGCGAGCTGGCCGAGGTGCAGGAGGTACGCACCGAGCTGGGCATCGAGCTGCGCGACTTGAAGAAGTCGCACGAGGCCGTGGCCGTCGAACTCGAGTCGCTGCGCCGTCAGCGCTCGAACATCCCCGCGCGCTTCCTGCATCTGCGCGCCCGGCTGTGCGCGGACCTGGGGCTGCCCGAGGAGGCGCTGCCGTTCGCCGGTGAGCTGCTGCGCGTGCGCGACGAGGCGCGGGATTGGACAGGCGCCATCGAGCGCGTGCTGTACTCGCTGGGCACCTCGTTGCTGGTGGCGGACGCGGACTACCCCCGGGTGAGCCAGTGGGTGGAGCGCACCCACTTGAACGAGCGGCTGGTCTACTACCGCGTCCGCGAGGATGGGCTCGCGAGGCCCCTGGAGCCTCGCCCCGATTCCCTCCCGGGCAAGCTGCTCATCAAGCCCGGCTCGCACATGGGCGGGTGGCTCTCGGCCCAGCTCGCGCGGCAGTTCGACTACACGTGCTGCGACACGCCGGAGCAGTTCCATCGCGCGCGTCAGGCCCTGTCCCGCTCGGGGCAGGTGAAGACGGGCGGGGAGCGTCACCTGAAGGACGACCGGCGGCGCATCGATGACCGCTCCCAGTGGGTGCTCGGCTGGACGAACGACTCCAAGCGGCAGTCTCTGGAGTCGGAGGGCAAGGGCCTGGAGACGCGGCTCCAGGCGGCCTCGGCGAAGTGGGAGGCGCAGGAGCAGCGTCACGCGCGGCTGTGTCAGCAGGCCGAGCAGCTGGGACAGCTCGCGGTGTTCGACAACTTCCGGGAGCTGGACTGGCGCTCGGTGGCCAGCGACATCCAGCGCCGGGAGGCCCGGCTGGGCGAGCTGGAGGGCGAGTCCGACGTGCTCCGGGGCTTCGAGCGTCAGCTCGCCGCCATCGAGACGGAGCTGGCGGCGACGGACACCGCGCTGAAGGCGGTCGAGAAGCGCCAGGGCCGGCAGGAGGAGAAGGAGGAGGCGGCGCGGCGGACGCTGGCGACGTGTCAGCGCACGGCGAGCGAGACGCCCGAGTCGGTCCGGGCCTGCTTCCCGCGCGTGGCGGAGCTCTGTGCGGAAGGGCAGGGCGAGCTGCTGCTCGAGGCGGAGGCGTGCGACGAGCGCGAGCGTCAGGTGCGGGAGCGGCTCCAGTCGCGCATCGACGGCGACGCGCGCAAGCTGGAGCGGGTGCGCGACGCGCTGCTGTCCGCGATGCAGGCCTACCGCGCGGAGTTCCCGGTGGAGACCCAGGAGCTGGGCGCGAGCCTGGAGGCGGCCAGGGAGTACGTGACGCTGCTCGAGTCGCTGCGCGCGGACGACCTGCCCCGCTTCGAGGAGCGCTTCAAGCGCCTGCTCAACGAGAACACCATCCGCGAGGTGGCCAACTTCCAGGCGCAGCTCCACCGGGAGCGGCACGGCATCCGCGAGCGGGTGGACACCATCAACCGCTCGCTGCGGGCCATCGACTACAACCCGGACCGCTACATCGTCCTGGAGTTGTCCCCCACCCAGGACGCGGACATCCGCGAGTTCCAGCAGGACCTGCGCGCCTGCATCGAGGGCACGCTCGTCGGCGCGGAGGAGGACGCCTACTCCGAGCAGAAGTTCCTGGACGTCAAACGCATCATCGAGCGCTTCCGGGGCCGCGAGGGCTTCGCGGACGCGGACGCGAAGTGGACCCAGCGCGTGACGGACGTGCGCAACTGGTTCAGCTTCTCCGCCTCCGAGCGCTGGCGCGCGGACGACCAGGAGCACGAGCACTACGCGGACTCGGGCGGCAAGTCGGGCGGACAGAAGGAGAAGCTCGCGTACACGGTGCTGGCCGCGAGCCTCGCCTACCAGTTCGGCCTGCAGTGGGGCGAGACGCGCTCGCGCTCGTTCCGCTTCGTGGTCATCGACGAGGCCTTCGGCCGGGGCTCGGACGAGTCCGCGGCGTACGGCCTGGAGCTGTTCCGCCGGTTGGACCTGCAGCTGCTCATCGTGACGCCGCTGCAGAAGATTCGCGTCATCGAACCGTACGTGGCCAGCGTGGGCTACGTGCACAACGAGGAGGGGCGTCGCTCCCGCGTGCGCAACCTCTCCATCGAGCAGTACCACGCGGAGCGCGAGGCCCGGAGCGCCTGAGGCGGACGCTCGGGGCCCTGGCTCCTTGACGCACTGGGGACCCTTCGCTACGAAGGCGCGATGACTACAATCGTCGGTGTCGTAGGCCGTGAGATAATCGACAGTCGCGGCAATCCCACTGTCGAAGTCGACGTCATCCTGGAGAACGGCATCCGCGGTCGCGCCGCGGTTCCCTCCGGCGCCTCCGTCGGTACGCACGAGGCCGTGGAGCTGCGGGATGGCGACAAGAGCCGCTACCTCGGCAAGGGCGTGCAGAAGGCCGTCGCGGCGGTGAACAACGAGCTGTTCAAGGCGGTCCGCGGGCTCAACGCGGAGTCGCAGCTCGAAATCGACGAGACGATGATTGCCCTCGACGGCACGCCCAACAAGGGCAAGCTGGGCGCGAACGCCATCCTCGGCGTGTCGCTGGCCGTGGCCAAGGCCGCCGCCGCCGCGCGCGGGCTGCCGCTCTACCGCTACGTGGGCGGCATCTCCGCGAACCTGTTGCCCGTGCCGATGATGAACATCATCAACGGCGGCGCGCACGCGGACAACGCCATCGACTTCCAGGAGTTCATGATCATGCCCGTCGGCGCGAAGTCGCTCGCCGAGGCGGTGCGCATGGGCGCCGAGGTCTTCCACACGCTGAAGAAGGGCCTGTCGGAAGCGGGCCACGGCACCAACGTCGGTGACGAGGGCGGCTTCGCCCCCAACCTGACGTCCGCCGAGGCCGCGCTGGACTTCATCATGAAGTCCATCGAGAAGGCCGGCTACAAGCCGAACGAGGACATCGCCCTGGCGCTCGACTGCGCCGCCAGCGAGTTCTACAAGAACGGCGTCTACGACTACGAGGGCGAGGGCAAGAAGCGCTCCGTGGAAGAGCACGTGAAGTACCTGGAGAGCCTGGTGGCGAAGTACCCCATCATCTCCATCGAGGACGGCCTGGCCGAGGACGACATGGCCGGCTGGAAGCTGCTCACGGACCGCATCGGCTCGAAGGTGCAGATTGTCGGCGACGACCTGTTCGTCACCAACGTCAAGCGCCTGTCGGACGGCATCAAGAACGGCATCGCCAACTCCATCCTGGTGAAGGTCAACCAGATTGGGACGTTGTCGGAGGTCATGGCCGCGGTGGAGATGGCGCACAAGGCGGGCTACACGGCCGTCATGTCGCACCGCTCCGGAGAGACGGAGGACGCGACCATCGCGGACCTGGCCGTCGCCACCAACTGCGGGCAGATCAAGACCGGCTCGCTGTCGCGCGCGGACCGCACCGCCAAGTACAACCAGCTCATCCGCATCGAGCAGGAGCTGGGCAAGCAGGCCCGCTACGGCGGCCGCTCCGTGCTGCGCGTTCGCGGCTGAGCACGACGCCAGGGGCCGCGGGGCTTGAACCCTCGCGGCCCTCCTGGTCTGCGCATCACGCGGCGAGCCCCAGGTTTCGCCGCACCGCCGGCTGCCTCACCTTCCAGATGAGGCTGTCGACGATGTAGTGGTGGAAGTTGAGCGTCTGCACGATGAGCAGGCTGGCCGCTGGAATCCACGAGAGTCCGCGCAGGATGAACGTGTAGAGCAGCGCGGACAGCGCCACGCACACCACCAGGTACTGGAGCATCCGCCGGCTCTGGCTCAGCGTGGACAGGAAGCGGTGCTCGGGGCTGACCTGCTCCTTGAAGCGCCGGTTGTGGAACAGCCAGACGATGAGGATGTACTGGGCGTTGTGCCAGACATTGAGGCCCAGCCAGCCCGTCTCCAGGCTCGGGATGACGAAGTAGCCCAGGGCGAACATGCCCGCGTGCGTGGCCAGGTAGAGCGTCTGGGCGGGGCTGCCCGCGCCCGAGCGCAGCACCCGCGCCTGCAGCACCACCCACGCCACGAAGGCCACCAGCGCGCACGCCGCCGCGGCCCACGCTGCCTCCCAGGGCACCGGCAGCATCCGCACCTCCAGCTTGAGGAAGGTGGTGGAGCCCTGCGCGGAGCGGTACAGCAGGCCCGCGAGCGGCAGCAGGTAGAGCATCCACGCGGTGGCGGGGTTGTCCGCCGCGGGCCGCTTCGAGGCGCGGTCCAGGATTCGGCTGACGCCGTAGCTCTGCCGCAGGTAGTGCCAGCCCTGCCAGTAGAAGTAGACCGACATCAGCGGCCAGACGCCCCCCGCCTGGTACACGGCGAACGTCGCCGCGAAGACGAGCCCCGGCAGCACCCACAGGTGGAAGCGGTGCTGGCGCCGGCTCTCCGCGTCGAAGCCCAGCCGCGTGAAGGTCGACACCACGTGGTGGTAGCCGAGCAGCCACACGTCCACCATCAACAGCACGGGGAACAGGGACGGCCGGGCCAGCGCCGCCAGTGAGAAGGCGAGCCCCAGGCCCGCCGTACCAAGGATGAAGAAGAGGTCGAACCTGGGATTGCGAACCCAACCCCAGGACAGCGTCGCGGTGTCCGTTCGTGTGCTCACGGCTCGAGATGATAGGGCTTGTCCTTAGTTCGTGTAAAACGTGCAATGTCGGCAAGTGTGGTCATGGGCAATCAGGGGTGATTATTCTTCTGGGTGCGTAAAGAGATGTCAGAATGTTTTGATTGTCTTCACAGGTGACACGGGTTGATGCAGAGTGCGCGCATCTCCAGGCTGAGGGAGCGCCCGTGAAGACACTCCTCGTCACCCAGGCGGACTTGCGCAGGCTCGTGCACGAAGTGGGAATCGATGTCCTGATGGACCGGGTCATCGAGTCGGTGGAGACGGCTTTCCGAACGTTCGACCTCGCTCGCACGGAGCTTCGGCAGCGCGAGGGTTTCACGCTGCGCAACACCCGGACGGGCGTGCTCGAGTGGATGCCGGTCATGCGGCAGGGCGAATCCATCACCATCAAAGTTGTCGGCTACAACCCGATGAATCCCAGACGGTACGGGGTTCCCACCATCATCGCGACGAACAGTGTCTATGACTGCGCGACGGGCCACCTGACGGCGCTGGTGGACGGAGTGCTGGCGACGGCGCTGCGCACGGGGGCCGCGTCCGCCATCGCCAGCCGGCACCTGGCGCATCCGGAGAGTCGGGTGGTGGGGCTGGTGGGCGCCGGCGCCCAGGCGGTGACGCAGTTGCATGCGCTGTCGCGGTTGTTTTCCATTGAGAGGGTGCTTGTCTTTGACGTGGACCCGGTGGCGCAGCGCTCGTTCGCGGGGCGGGCGGGGTTCCTGGGATTGGATGTCCGGGCCGTGCCGTTGGAGATGGTGGAGGCGGAGGCGGACATCGTGTGCACGGTGACGTCGGTGGGCGTGGGGGAGGGGCCGGTGTTGGAGGACGGGCGGTTCAAGCCGTGGGTGCACGTCAACGCGGTGGGCTCGGACCTGCCGGGGAAGTTGGAGCTGCCTCGCTCGCTGCTGGAGCGCAGCCTGGTGTGTCCGGACTTCCTGCCGCAGGCGCTGGTGGAAGGGGAGTGCCAGCAGCTGCGGCCCGAGCAGATTGGTCCGGGCATCATCGAGGTGGTCCAGCATCCCGAGCGGTTCGGGGAGTGGCGGGAGCGGTCCACGGTGTTCGACTCCACGGGGTTCTCGTTGGAGGACGAGGCGGTGACGGGCGTGCTCATCGCGCTGGCGCGACGTCATGGGTTGGGATTGGACGTGGAGCTGGAGTGCCTGGCGGGTGACGCGATGAATCCGTACGACCTGCTCCTGCCGGAGCATCCGGGACAGTCGGGGCAGGGCGCGCCGGAGGGACCTCGGCCCACGATTCGAGTGGCGTGATGATGCGGAGCGAGCCGTCCATCGCCACGAAGCCGGAGCGGACGATCCGTCGGCCTCCGCTGACGCACCAGCCGCATGACGGCGTGGCGGAGCAGTCCTTCGCGCAGCAGCGGTTGTGGTTCCTCTCGCAGCTCGACGCGGGAGGAACGTCCTACAACGCGCCCTTCGCGGTACGTCTCACGGGCCGACTGGACGTGGGCGCGCTGGAGGGCGCGTTGCAGGATGTGGTGCGCAGGCACGAGTCCCTGCGGACGACCTTCGGGGAGGTGGATGGGAAGCCGGTGCAGCGGATCCACGAGGACGTGGAGCTGTGGCTGGAGGTGGAGGAGGTGGCGGCCGCGGACGTGTTGCCGAAGGTCGAGGAGGAGGCCCAGCGTCCGTTCGACCTGGAGCGAGGACCGCTGCTGAGGGCGAAGGTGTTGAAGCTGGGGGAAGAAGAGCACGTGCTGGTGTGGGTGGTGCATCACATCGTGTTCGACGGCTGGTCGGTGAGGTTGCTGGAGAAGGAGCTGGGGGAGGGGTATGGGGCGAGGGTGCGAGGGGTGGCGGTGGAGCACGCGCCGTTGGAGGTGCGGTACGCCGACTTCGCGAGGTGGCAGCGGGAGTGGCTGAAGGGGGAGGTGCTGGAGAACCAACTGGAGTGGTGGAAGGAGCAGCTGGCGGGAGCGTCGCCGGTGTTGGAGCTGCCCACCGACAGACCTCGTCCCGCCGTGCAGACCTATCCGGGGGCCTTGAAGTGGATGCCGCCCCTGCCGGCCCTGGAAGAGAAGCTGCGTGAGCTGAGCCGGAAGGAAGGGGTGACGCTGTACATGACGCTGCTGGCGGCCTTCCAGGTCCTGCTGGCGCGTCACAGCGGGCAGCGCGACATCGTGGTGGGCTCTCCCTTCGCGGGGCGCGGGCTGCGCGAGCTGGAGGGCGTGGTCGGGTTCTTCGCCAACATGCTGGCCCTGCGGGCCCAGGTCGAGGACGTCCCATTCCAGGCGCTGCTGCGGCAGGTCCGCAAGACGTGCCTGGAGGCCTTCGCCCGTCAGGACGTCCCACTCGAGCAGCTGGTGGAGGCGCTGCATCTGGAGCGAGACCCGAGTCGCTCGCCGCTCTTCCAGGTGGCCTTCGTGCTCCAGGGGGAGCCGTCCGCGGCGCTCCGTCTTCCCGGGCTCGTCGCGACGGACGTCCCGCTGGAGCCGGGCGTGTCGAAGTTCGACCTCACGCTGTTCGCGCGGGAGACGAGTCGCGGCCTGGTGACGTACTGGGAATACAACACGGACCTCTTCGACGAGGAGGCGGTGACGCGACTGGCCGAGCGTTACGTCGCGTTGCTCGAGGCGGTGGTGGCGAGTCCCTCGTCGAGTGTCTCCGAGCTTCCGCTCGTGAGCGCCGCTGAGCGTGGGTTGCTCCTGGCGGACTGGAACGCGACGCGGACGGAGTATCCGCGTGACGCGAGCATCTGCGCGCTGTTCGAGTCACAGGTGGCGCGGACGCCGGAGGTCCTCGCGGTGGAGTTCGAGGGTGAGCGCCTGACGTACGCGGCGCTGAACCGGCGCGCCAATCAGCTCGCGCACCACCTGCGTCGACTGGGCGTCGAGCCCGGGAGCCGGGTGGGGCTCTTCGCGCGACGCTCGCTGGAGATGGTGGTGGCGACGCTCGGCATCCTCAAGGCCGGCGCCGCGTACGTCCCGTTGGACCCGTCGTATCCGGACGAGCGACTGGCCTTCATGTGCGAGGACTCGGAGCTCGCGGCCCTGCTGGCGCCGGACGCGGCCTATCCGTGGCTTGCCTCCGGTTCGGTGAAGCGGGTTGCGTTGGAGCCCTCGGGGGCGGCGTTCGCTCACGAGCCTGAGGTCGACCTGGCGTTGCCCGTGCCGCCGGAGTCGCTCGCCTACGTCATGTACACCTCCGGTTCGACGGGGCGGCCGAAGGGCGTCTGTATTCCGCACCGGGCGGTGGTGAGGTTGGTGAAGGGCGCCCGCTTCGCGGAGCTGGGGCCAAACGAGGTCTTCCTCCAGCTCGCGCCCATCTCCTTCGACGCCGCGACGCTGGAGCTGTGGGGGCCGCTGCTCAATGGCGGGAGGCTCGTGGTCTTCTCCCCGAGGACACCCTCGGTGGAGGAACTGGAGGAGGGGCTGACGCGGCATGGCGTCACCACGCTGTGGCTCACCTCCGCGCTGTTCGAGCAGGTGATGGCCACGCGTCCCGAGGCCCTGTCCGGAGTGCGTCAGCTCCTCACGGGTGGCGACGTGGTGTCACCGGCCGCCGTTCGCGCGCGTCTGGCGCGGGGTGGAACGGTCATCAACGGGTATGGGCCCACGGAGAACACCACGTTCACCACGTGCCATTCGTTGACCGCGGGCGCGAGGGTGGACGGCTCCGTGCCGATTGGTCGACCCATCTCCAACACGCAGGTCCATGTGTTGGATGCGGCGATGTCGCTCGTGCCCGTGGGCGTCTGGGGCGAGCTGTACACGGGCGGCGATGGACTGGCGTGGGGATACCTCCGTCGACCGGAGCTGACCGCCGAGCGGTTCGTCCCGAATCCCTTCAGTGCGGAGCCAGGAGTGCGGCTGTATCGCACGGGAGACCGGGCGCGGTGGCGGCGGGACGGGACACTCGAGTTCGCGGGGCGGCTGGACGGCCAGGTGAAGCTGCGCGGCTTCCGCATCGAGTCGGGCGAGGTGGAGTCCGTGCTCGCGAGCCATCCGGACGTGCGCGAGGTGGCGGTGGTGGCGCGCGAGGATGGACCAGGAGGCCGGTGGCTCGTCGCGTACTGCGTCCCCTCGGAGGGCGCGCTCCCGAAGTCCCAGGAGCTGCGCGCGTGGGTGCGTGCGCGGCTGCCCGAGTACATGGTGCCCTCGGCCATCGTGATGCTGCCGGGGCTTCCGCTCACGCCGAACGGGAAGCTCGACCGGAGGGCGCTGCCTTCGCCCGCGGGAGATTCCTCACGGCGTGAGTACGTGGCGCCGCGGACGGCCATGGAGCAGGTGGTGGCCGATGTCCTGACCCCGCTGCTGGGCCTGACGCGGATGGGCGTGGAGGACGATTTCTTCGAGCTGGGCGGGCACTCGTTGCTGGCCACGCGGGCCATGTCGAGGCTGCGCGAAGTGGTGGGACGCGAGCTGCCTGTGCGCGTCTTGTTCGAGTCTTCGACGGTGGCGCGGCTCGCGGCGCGATTGGAGGAGGACCACGAAGCCCAGCGCAGCCCGCTGACGCATCAGCCGCACGGTGGCGTGGTGCCGCAGTCCTTCGCGCAGCAGCGCCTGTGGCTCACTTCACAGCTCGACACGGGAGGCATCTCCTACAACGTCCCGTTTGCTCGACGGCTCACGGGCCGACTGGATGTGAGGGCGCTGGAGGAAGCATTCCGTGACGTGGTGCGAAGGCACGAGTCACTGAGGACGACGTTCGGCGAGGTGGATGGGACGCCGGTGCAGCGAATCCACGAGGACGTGGAGCTGTCGCTGACGGTGGAACAGGTCGCCGCAGCGG